>CAZZCI010000436.1:0-2215 GCA_964653015.1 uncultured Rhodothermales bacterium | reverse complement strand
GTCGCGTCTACGTTGCGACCATTGGCAAAGCCGCTGCGTCGTGGGCCCGTTGGTGGAGCGATACGCTGGGCGACGCTATCGATGTCGGATGCATGGTGCAGCCTCAAGGCTATGGGGAGCCAGACGGCACGCCGTTGCCTGCCACGTGGCACCACATTCAGGCTGGGCATCCGCATCCCACCGAGAAAAGTGCTATCGCTGGAGCCTATCTTTTGGATATGGCGCGGGCGTGTGGGCCGGACGATTTGTTTTTGATTGGACTCTCAGGCGGCGGGTCGGCCTGCACGGCACTGCCCCCGGCGGGCGTTTCGATGGCGGAGGTGCAACGGCTCAACAAAGTGCTGCTGCGTGCGGGGATGCCCATCGATGCCATCAATGCGGTGCGCAAGCATGTGCTACAGGTTGGAGGCGGGCGTCTGGCTGCGGCGGCGTATCCGGCTCAGGTGGAGGCGTATGCGATTTCGGATGTGCCCGGCAACGATTTAGCCACCATAGCCAGTGGACCCACCGTGGGCGATCCGACCACGTACGAGCAGGCCCAATCCGTCTTGCACCAGGCCGACGTGTGGGATGAGGTGCCTCTTTCGATTCAGCAGCATCTGCAATCAGGCATCGAAGGCCACCATCCAGAGACCCCGACGGCCCACGATGTGCGGGTGAGCCGTGCGCGCACAGCCGTTATCGCAACAAACAAAACAGCGCGCAGGGCGGCGGCCCAGGACCTCGAAGCCCGCGGATACACGGTGCGGTGTCCCGATGCTTTCATGACGGGTACAGCTCGTGAGGAGGGACGTGCACATGCAATCGCTCTGCGTGATGCTCTGCCCCATACAGCCATCGTGTGGGGCGGCGAGCCCACGGTGCGCGTCACCGGCAGCGGTACCGGGGGGCGAAACCAGGAGGCGGCCCTGGCGGCGGTACACGCACTGGCCGCCATGCAGCGTCCGGCGGTGCTCTTGTGTGCAGGCACTGACGGCATCGACGGGCCGACCGATGCGGCAGGAGCGTGGGTCACACCGCGCACGCAGCGTCAGGCCAAGAAGCACGGGTGTGCCCCGAACGTGTATCTGGCCGATAACAACAGCTATGCATTTTTTGAACAGGTAGGCGGCCTTTATCGACCCGGGCCCACGCAAACGAACGTGATGGATGTGCACATTGGCGTGGTAGCGCCAAGCCGTTAGCTTCGCATAAACACAGCACGGGGAACCAGCACGTACCAACTCGCTGGGTGCTGCATGCGTCCGGCGCGTGACTCGGCCTCCTCGCTGCTGCCCCAGTAGACATCGCCGCGTAACGGGCCTTTGATGGCGCCCCCAGTGTCTTGGGCGACCATCAACTGTTGGAATGAAACGGCCTGCGTATCTTCGAGCGCAACAGGAGGGGCAGTACCGTTGAGCCATACCGGGGTGCCTAGCGGCACGTACTCGGGATCCACTGCGAGGGAGCGCTCGGCAGTCAGCGGAAGGCCCTGCGACCCGATCGGCCCCTCTTCGGGATCCAGGTCGGTGCGCTCCTGGAAGAAGATGTACGACGGGTTACGGTGCATCAGCGTATCGGCGCGGTGGTCGTCTGCTTCCATCCACGTGCGGATGCGTTGCATCGACATGTCTTCGGCAGGTACTTCGTCGGCCTCGATCAGATCGCGCCCCACTGCCCGGTACGCCCGTCCGTTTTGTCCAGCATAGCCCACGCGGGTGAGCGATTCATCGGCCAGTTCAACGCGCCCAGAGCCCTGGATCTGTAAGAAGAACTTGTCGATGCGATCGTCTACCCACAGAAACGCAAGGTTGTGGTGATCAATGGCCCCTTCGTTGATGGATTGACGGTCGGGATACGGCACCAGGCGGTTGCCGTCAAGGCGTCCGATGAGTGTGCCCTCGGCATCGGTGCGAAAGTCACCCAGATTGGCTTCAATCAGGTCAGGCGGCAGGCGACGCAGGGGAACATCATAGCGTTCCGTTGGCTGACGAGCGCCGTGCAAAAGCGGTTCGTAGTACCCTGTGAGCAGCGCGGTATCAGCTGAGTCGCGGGCGGTAAGGTGCATCGGCTGGAAGAGGACGCGCAGACGCCGCGCTACATCTTCGGGCGTATCCACGTCTGCGAGACGGGTACACGCGTGCTGCCAGTCGCCCACGGTGCCGTACCAGGGCCATGTGTCGTGCATGGGAGCATCGGCGTTGTGGTTGGCCCAGACATCACAGGATGCCTGCAG
>CAZZCI010000435.1:0-2218 GCA_964653015.1 uncultured Rhodothermales bacterium | reverse complement strand
ACGCTGGAGCATCCCAAAAAACGTGGCGACGCTGGAGCATCGCCACGAGAATGAGAGAATGCGGAATTCGCACCAACGTATCCCGATCCACATGTTTGTCATGTTGAGCAAGCGGAGGGCCCCCAGGCCCGGAGCGCGTCGAAACATCTCCTCGGCGCTCAGCAGCTACTTTTAAAACAACTGTCCCGCCCATTTCGGGGTAGATCTTTATTCGCTACGCTCGTGTCGGAGATGATCCCTCATAGCGATGCGCTGCGTCGGTCGGCCTGGCTTCTAAAACTCTGCAGTGCCTATCACATGCGCCGTACAAATCGCCGGGGACGCAAGCGGTCCCCGGCTATGGGATTCCTTAGCTCGGGATCAGAAGCGGAGCGGATATCCCGGGCGATCAGTGGCGCGGTGCAATCCAGACCTTGACACGTAACAGAACCCCATGATCTACCGTTGGCTGCACATCGTGAATGCCGGACTGGTGGGACTGACCCTGGCGCACTGGGCATCGGGTCGGATACAGGGAGTCGAGATTCTTGCTGGGGCAGACATCTCAATTGCAGGAGTGCTGGTGGTGGCGAGCATCTGCTACGGCGCGGCGTGGACCGTCTGGGCGATGCCCTCGTCAATGAATGTGCCGAATCAGGAGGCGTACGATGCACTGTCTACAGCCGCGAAGCGTACAATTATCGCGGAGACGCTTCAGCCCTTTTTGTATGTCAGTGCCACGCTCTGGCTAGCTGTCGTACTCACTGTCGCCTTCATCCCGGCGCTGCTGGCGATTGTTCTGCTGGTCCTTGTGGGGCACTTTGTAGAGTTGGCACTGGCCGTCCACTTCCTTTTTCTGAAGCTACCCCGTGAAATCAAAACCCAGCAGCAGATAGCCGACTCGCAGGGAGACGTGTGAGCATCCCTTATCCGTCTGCATCCACACGCGTTAGCGCCTCAGCCGCAAAGCCCGAATCTTGCTTTTCATCGTCGGTATTGAACCACGTGCAGATGACATCGCCTTCCTTCAAGCCCTGATTCTGCAGGAGTTTATCCATCTGCGGGTTGCCGGTGGGGGCGCCAACCACACGCGTAACAGTCATGGTGGGCCCTCCAGATTTCAGTCGGACGAGGTCGCCGATTGCAAACTTAGCCATGGGGAGTGGAGATGGATTTGTGGATAGAGCCAACGGTTTAGGTAGACACACAAAAGAACCTTTGAGTATGTCATTGCGAGGAACGCCAGCGACGTGGCAATCTTGTACTTTCAAACTGGCGGCACTGCCCAATCGCAAGGCATGAGATCGCCACGTCGGTCGCAGGCTCCCTCCTCGCGATGACAAGGTGTAAACGTATTTTTGCTGAGCTACTTAGGATGCGGGCAGGTCGAGCGATTCGGCGAGCCCCTCGGCCTGCACGCGCAGATGATCGGCGCCTTCGAGCCCTTCTTTCCATTCGGTGGGAAAAGCCTCCCAACCATGCAACGTGCCCAGCAGGGCACCCATCATAGCGCCGGTGGTGTCGGCATCGCCGCCTACGTTGATGCCCGAAAGCAGCGTGTTTTCGAGCAGATCGGGTGCGCGGGCGACCATAGCAGCAGCAAACGGCCAGGCCTCATCGGCAGCCAGTCCAGCGCCGTTGCACAGATCGCGCAAGTCGAGTGGAAACTCGTTGAGCTGATCGGAAAGGCTGCGGAGGCGATTGGACACGCGGGTGTCGTCGCCCAGTTGCGCTTCTGCCCAGGCAGTGGCGTCGGTGATGGTGACCCAGAAGTCATCGGGATCAAAGTCATCGAGGCCGGTGATGGCGCAGTAGCGTGTGGCAGCGGCTTGTCCCCATCCGGCAGCCAGCGCCGCGGGGTGGGCATGGGTTACGCGCAGGAGGTTGCGAATTGGTGGGAACGCTTCATCACGCGTAGCCTGGGTGGCGGCCCACCAGAGGCCAAGCGGAGCTGCGCGCATGGCGGCGCCGTTGGTAGCGCGCTCGGCATTGCCCGATCGGCTGGGCGGTGTACCTTGGGCCAGGTGCTCAATCGCGGAGGTCGTGGTAGGGCCCCAGCGGCGTGCTTTATCCTGCATGGACACATACTCCATGGCAACCTCGGCGGGCCAGTCGGCAGGAGCGGCCGTCCACACGACGCGGGCTGTAGCAAACGTGAACTGCGTATCATCCGTCCATTGTCCGGCCTGCAGGTCGCCGCGCTTTTCATCGTCGCGGTACTCTTTGATGCCTTTGTAGT
>CAZZCI010000434.1:0-2218 GCA_964653015.1 uncultured Rhodothermales bacterium | reverse complement strand
CGCTGTCCGGTGGTGAAGCCGACGTGGCTAAGCACCACGAGCGCGGTGTCTGGCCCGATGCGATTAATGACCCGCGTCACATCCACATGCCCGGATTCGGGGCGATCGACCACCGCTGGGGCGAGTCCGTTCAGGGCGTGCCACCGCTGTACGCTGTGCTTTACGGACGGAAAGGCGCTGTCTACGAACACCACCTCGTCTCCGCGTGCAATGACTTCGGGGGCGGAGAGCAGACACTGCATGGTCCAGTGGACATGCGGTTGCATCACGCAGGTGCCGTGCGGGGCCCCCAGCAGCGGCGCTATGAATGCATCGCCGAGATACAGCGGGAGCGTCCACCACCCCACGGTCTCGGCGGAGTCGTTGGTGTGGGGCTGCCAGTGATTGGGCACATCGTTCCACGCATCGACACCCCGCGTACGCCAGTCTTCGGCAAAGCGCTGGAGCATGTCGGGGACGCGGCGGGGCATGAGTCCGTGCGTGAAGGCGCGCAGTTCAATGGCCGCCTCGGGGTCGGGCTGGGCAAAATGGTCACGCAACGATGCAACGGTCGAGGGGGCACTCATGGGGGCGTGGTAGGCTGAAGCTGAGGAGCATTGAAGACGTGGCGTATCCCACTAAACCACGAAAAGCCCTCCGGAGCAGCGGAGAGCTTTCGTGTATTGGATTCTGCGTACAGGGGTTACGCCTCGTCGGCGACCACGTGTACGTAGCGGCGGTTGCCTCGGCTGCGGGCAAATTGTACGGTGCCGGTTTCTTTGGCGAAGAGCGTGTCGTCGCCTCCGCGGCCTACGTTTTGGCCGGGGTGAAACTTGGTGCCGCGCTGCCGGACGATGATGCTGCCGGCTTTGACGAATTCGCCGCCGTACGCTTTTACGCCGAGATATTTGGGGTTGGAGTCGCGACCGTTTTTGGTCGAACCCATTCCTTTCTTGTGAGCCATGGTACCTCCTGTTGTTGTGCTACAAGCGAGTGGTGGGGGCGCAGGGCGTTGCAGGACGAAGCCGCGCCACTTACGCAGCATTCACTGCGTCGATTTTTATTTTGGTGTATTGCTGACGATGCCCTCGTTTCACGCGGTAGCGCTTGCGTCGTTTCTTTTTGAAGACGATGACTTTGTCGCCTTTGACCTGGTCGAGCACAGTGGCGTCTACGGTGGCGCCGTTTACCGTGGGGCTGCCAAGCTGTACATCGCCTTCGCCATCGGAGAGCAAGAGCACTCGGTCGAAGGTGAGGGTGTCGTCCGCTTCGGCCTCTGAATGATACGGCACGTAGACCGTGTCATTGGCGCGCACCTTGAATTGTTTGTCTTTCACGTCAACAATCGCGTACATAGGGATCTCTGCTTTGGAGCGGTGGATTGAGTACCATCGCGAGAGTGAATAATTTTGTTCAGACTCTGCCCACGGGCACGCTCGCGCAAAGTTTCGCCTGTTCCTCCCTTACAGATTCGGTTTTATGATGAAGCTTACTGTTGACGATCAGACCTTTTCGCCGGGCAAGCTGCTGTGCATCGGGCGCAATTACGCCAAGCATGCCGCGGAGATGGATAGCGATGTGCCGGATACGCCAATGGTTTTTCTGAAGCCGTCTACGGCGCTTGTGGGCAGCGGGGGCACGGTTGAGATTCCTGCTGCGTCGAGCGAGGTGCATCATGAGGTGGAGCTGGTGGTGCTTATTGGCATGGGAGGGCGACACATCAACGCTTCGGATGCGCTTGATCATGTAGCGGGATATGCAGTGGGGCTCGATATGACAGCGCGCGACATTCAGTCGGCAGCGAAGGCCCGGCGGCATCCGTGGTCGGTGGCAAAAGGATTCGACACGTTTGCGCCGCTTGGGCCCATCATGCCGGCCTCGGAGGTTGGCGATCCACAGCAGCTTACGCTTGGCGTATCAGTCAACGGCGAGACGCGCCAGCACGGCTCTACCGAGCATATGATCTTTTCCGTGGCGGATCTGATTGCGTACTGTTCGTCGGTCTTCACCCTAGAACCGGGCGATCTGATCTACACGGGTACGCCAGAGGGCGTGGGTCCCGTTGCTCACGGCGATGTGCTGGAGGCGACGTTCTCGGCGGGGCCTGCCTTGCATGTAACCGTGGAGAATGCGTCTGGTGGATGAGTGGGGGTTGTGCACTGAGTGCATTCAACGGTGACATTGAGGTTTGCCTGTCTGAATGCTACAGTTGTCCAGGCGTTCTGGAATGGTTCTAAGT
>CAZZCI010000433.1:0-2224 GCA_964653015.1 uncultured Rhodothermales bacterium | reverse complement strand
GCTCCTCGCAATGACATGTTCAAAGATTCTTCTGTGTGCCCACTTAAAACGAGGCAAACCAGCGAATCGGACGTTCAATTACAACGCATGTACGCGGGCTGCAACTGTGAGTGCCGTTTCTTATAATAGAGATATGCGAAAGGCTCCTTGCCTTTGAACGCAGTCATTTTCAATCATCAACCTCTTCATGGTGCCTGTGCATTGTTTTCGTTTCTATGCGGTTTGGCCTGTGTCGGAAGCGGCAGCGCGTTGGAGCATGTGTCTGCTCGCTGTATGGGTAGTGTGGAGCAGTCTGCCCGCTCCTGCCGATGCCCAGGACGTGCGCGTTCGTATTCTGGATGCCGAGGCGGTGGCCTCGGTGACGCTGACGGTTTCCGAGCGCACCCCGGTGCATACCGATCCTGAAGGGAGCCCGCTGTTTCACATTCGCCCAAATACCAGCGTTACGCTTGCTCCACATGAAGGAGGAGATGTGCGCATTGAGCATGAGAACGACCGGCTGGCGGCCTCTACGCTGTATCTTCAGGTACCGCAGGGAGCCACAACCACCGTGCAAAGCGGATCCAGGCGCCAATCGTATCCAGGCACGTTTGCCATCCGCGCCGACGATCGCCGCTCCGACCGCCTTGAGGTGGTTAACCGCGTGCCGCTAGAGCAATACGTGGCCAGCGTGGTGGCTAGCGAGTACGGCCTCGACGACACCGAAGGCGCAAAGGCAATGGCGGTTGTCGCACGCACCTATGCGCTGCGGGGAAGCGACCGATTCGGCGATACGTTTGACCATGTAGATCATACCCTCTCGCAGGTATATCGCGGACTGTCGGATATCAATGACGCCTCGCGTGCTGCAGCACAGGCCACCCAGGGCGAAGTCCTTACGTACGAGGGCCACCTGGTGGAGGCGGTGTACTTTTCCAGCAGCGGCGGCCACACAGCCAACAACGAGGACGTGTGGGACGCCAGCGAAGATTTGCCGTATCTGCGCGGACGCGATGACCCATACGATTCGGTCTCGCCCCATCACACCTGGTCTAGCACAGCCAATCGGTTGCAAGTACTACGCGGCCTGGAGCAGGCGTTTGGAGGAACCGTGCGCGGCTTCTTCTTAGGCGACAAGACCGACGACGGACGGCTCCTTACGATGGATTTGCTTCGACCCGGTGGAGAGCGCGAGTCGGTGCAGGCCAATGCGTTTCGGCTGGCCGTCAACCGCGCTGTGGGTCAGGAGGTGCTACGCAGCACCTGGTTCGACGCGCGCCGCAATGGAAGCGAATACGCTTTCGAGGGCCGTGGCTACGGACATGGCGTGGGCATGAGTCAGTGGGGCGCGCACGGCATGGCCAAACGCGGCCATACGTATCGCGATATCCTTGGGTTTTACTACCAGGGCGCGTCCATCGCATCGATTGGCGATGTGGATCAAACGCCAACCCGCCTCGCGCTTGACGAGCCCGACCGCAACGAACCCCTGCCCGTCGATACGAGTCCATCTGAAGACCCCGATGACCCTTCGCCCAGCACACGGCGACGCATTGGATGGTAGGCGCTACCACGTAGAATACTCCCCTCATCGTTCAACATGTTATTGCGAACAACAATAACGACGACGCGCTGTGAGCACCACAAACGAATGATTCTGGGGGCAATCTCGGGCTGCTCGATAGATCCAAAAACTGCGCAAATAGCGCCTGAGATCGCACCATGCACCGCATGTATCGTACACCGAACCTCTTGTACCTCGTATGCTCAACACACGTTCATCGTACCTTCCCCATCGTCTAGGCGGGCTCTTGATTGCCCTGCTGCTTGTTGCCCCTCCAATCGAAACGGTTGCACAACACACCGATGAAGACGCCGTCTATGCGGTAGAGGAAGACATGCGCACCGCGATTCTCGACGCCGACGTGGAGGCGCTTGCTCGCCTGTGGGCGCCTCACTTCATGGTGAACGCCCCTCGCAACGTGGTCGTACCCGATCGCGACGCCGTACTCAACGTATTTCGGGAAGGCATTGCTGCATATGAAACGTACGACCAATCCATTGAACAACTACGCATTGACGGATCCACCGCTGTTGTGATGGGCACGGAAACAGTGGTGCCCGTAGGCGAAGAGGCTCCACACGCTGGCAACACGGTGCATCGACGCTACACCCATGTATGGGAACAGAATGGAGAAGAAAAGACCTGGCACCTTATAGCACGCCACGCTCACATCACCGACAT
>CAZZCI010000432.1:0-2245 GCA_964653015.1 uncultured Rhodothermales bacterium | reverse complement strand
GGTGGCAGATGGCGTCGAAGCCCGTCAGGTCGTCGCGGTTGATGGCGCGGATGTCTTTCCACACTTGACGAACGCCCGGGGGCCACGGAGATTCGAAGAGCGTGCCGTCGGCGTAGTAACCAATGTCGAGTCCGGTGACGGTGTGGCCCTGCTCATGTAGAAGCCGAACAAGCGGATATCCAATGTAGCCTTGGCTGCCAGTAACAAGAATATGCATAGGAAACAGATGGATGTATGGGTGAAAAGGAAGGGTGTAATCTGAGCGTTAGGACGTTTCCCAGGGCATCGGATACACAGCGCGTAGTCCAAGCACGCGGGGAGGCGGCGTAGAGCGGTGGAGTCCCACGCTTGCTGTCGTAAAGTAGAGAGCTTCACGTACGTACTGTGGGCTGTGCTGTATGGCATAGTAGCGCATCAGCCGGAGGCGACAGCGCCACCGGTCGTTCGGTGACAGCGGGGCGCGTTGAATAGCGCGGTGTAGTTCGCGGAGCCATCGCATCTCCAGCCATGGCAAGCCGCTTTCCCGATTCGGATCGAACCAGTCCCAGATCGGTGCAATCTGTTTGTCGTTGGACTTCGTCGAATTGTCGTCGTGCAGGCGGTTCAGGAAGAGCCGCTCTGGAACTTGATAGACGCCGCCCCAGAGCGTAAATTCACCGATCAGGATGAGGTCAGCCGATGGGAAATCGCCATGTTGCATCGTTGATCGCAAGATGTCGGTCCGGATAAGCCCAAAGAGCGGCCCGGGCTCGCCTGCCCAGCAGTACGATTTCAGATAGCTGGTGAACCGCTCCACCGGGTCGCTGTCTACGGTGTGTAGGTTGCGAATCCACTCTGGGTCGGCTGTGGGGGTGCCCGAGTCGTCAATCACCTGCGTCTTCGTGTATGCG
The DNA here is from genome assembly GCA_964653015.1 of uncultured Rhodothermales bacterium. GTDB lineage: Bacteria > Bacteroidota > Rhodothermia > Rhodothermales > Salinibacteraceae > Longimonas. The sequence goes on along the minus strand of CAZZCI010000432.1, from coordinate 1,355 downwards.
AGCACAACATCAGGATGGGTGTCGAGCACGTCTACGCAGGCTTCGAGACAGGTCGGGGCAAGCACATCGTCGTGACACATCCACCGGAAATACGGGGCGCGGGCTCTGGCGAGCGTGCTGTTGTAGTTCTTGGCAGCGCCCAGATTCTCGGGGTGCCGCTCGTACCGGATTCGGCTGTCGCGCTTAGCTGCTGCCCGACAGATCGCCTCGGTGGCATCGGTTGAGGCGTTGTCGCAGATGATGAGCTCAAAGTCTCTGAAGGTCTGACCCAACACCGATTCGAGGGCCTCTTCAAGATAGGCCGCGCCGTTGTACACGGGGAGCCCAATACTTATGCGTGGTGCTGTAGAGCGAGACGTAGGCATACCACCCTCCGGTTGTGAAAGCACAGAAAGACTGCGCTAAACATACCGGAGCACGGCATACGCCGAAATCGGCTCTGGCGTGCGTTGGATGTGCTTTTGGATGAAGTCAAACAGTAAAAAGGATATGCAGGGACTCAATATGCTTCCGGACAAGTGGGCATCAGGGACAATTGCTTCGCACAGTCATTTTTTGTACGTGTTTAGCGACGTGCCCCAGCAAGTCGGGGACGCAAGCGGTCCCCGGCTATGGGTTTGTTCACATCGCGCCGTTCTGTAGCCCGGGATCAGGAGCGGATATCCCGGGCGATCATTGAGCCGCACTCAAAAGATATAAAGCGTACCGCCGGGCCGTCCTATACATGTCTTATACATGTCATGCTGAACGCAGTGAAGCATCTCAGCGCGATGTGGCCGAGGGCCCTGCTGCTCAGTGTCCACGAGGTGCACCCTGCGCGCACCGGACCGGGCGAACCCGTAGGGCATGGCGCCCAGATCCTTCCACCGGGCGGCGTCAGGATGACTGCAAGACGATATGATCTCGTCTCTCGTAGCGACGCAGAGGGGCCGTAAGGTCATGCCTGTTGTGCACCGCCACGAGCGTGGTGCTGACGGAAATGCGGTGCCCCAGCAAGCCGGGGACGCAAGCGGTCCCCGGCTATGGGTTTGCTCACATCGCGCCGTTCTGTAGCCCGGGATCAGGAGCAAAGCGGATATCCCGGGCGGCCATTCTAACACGCTAAACACGTACCTTCCCCGAGGAGGAAGGAACCGTGGAAGGCGTTCATCCGCCCCCCTCAGAGAAGCTATGGTGTATACACAACGCAACCGGAGGCGAACTCCCGTTTGCGTCCTCGTCGCGATGCTCTGCGTCGCGACGGACGAATGGACGCTCTGCGTCCAACGTAACCCCCCGAGGTAAAGAAACCAAGGGGATGCAAGCGATTCCTGGACGGTTTTCAATTGCATGTTGGGTTTTAGGCATGTAGGTTA
>CAZZCI010000431.1:0-2252 GCA_964653015.1 uncultured Rhodothermales bacterium | reverse complement strand
GGGCGGGGGCTTGTCGTTATGCACCTCAAATGAACTCCTCTCCTAACCTGCCCCGTGCCGTGTCTGCTGACCTTCCGCCCGATCCCGAGGCGTTTTCCGAACGCAAACAGCTGATTCACGCCGCCATTGCGGTCTACATGGACGACCCGGCATCGCTCACCCCGGCGGCCATCTGCGAGCAGGCCGGCACCGATCGGCTGACGTTCGTCTCCTACTTCGACGAGCCCGAAGACGCGCTACCTGCGTTCTACACGCTGGTGTTCGACCAGTATCACCTGTTGCGCATGGCGACGGACGGATACGAGCACTTTTCGTTTGAAGAGCGCCTGGCCACCTTCCTCTACATCCTTCTCGACGCACTGGATGAAGAGCGCGAATTCGTGAAAGCCACCTTCCACAGCGACATCCGGCGCAGTGCCTCGTTTCGCGATCAGGTACAGGGGGAGATGCAGCGGCTCCTCACGGAAGACACGGTGCCCTCCACCAACCAGTGGGTGACCGGACGATGGACCGTCTCTCGCATCGCTACCGAGGCGGTGCTACGCATCATACGCTTCTGGCTCCACGACACCAGCGACGACCGCGCCGCCACCACCGCGCTCATCGACAAACTTGTTGCATTCACCGCTGAACTGGTTACTTTTCGCGGCGTGCAACGCGGCACGGATCTGCTCTGGTACCTCACCAAAGTGGATGCGCTCGGCCTGAAGCGCGTGCCCCTCATCGGACGATTTTTTGAGTGAGCGAGCACGGCCTGTCGTCTCCCATCGGCTGTTTCCACTTGACCTATGTATTGCTATGGCCTCCGATTCTGAGCAAGATTTTCCAGCCTCTAAGTTCGACCGCAGCAAGATCTTTGCGAAAACGGGGTTGAAGGTCGGCGCCAACTATGCGCGCTATCTGAAAGACCGCGTGACCAACCGCAACGGCGATAAAGCGGCTCAGAAAGAAGCGCTGAACACCCAGAACGCGAAAGACATCTACGAAGAGCTCACCAAGCTGCGCGGCACCGCCCTGAAGCTCGCCCAGTCCATGAGCATGGACACCGGGGTGTTGCCCGATGAGTTTATGGATGTGATGGCCCAGGCCCAGTACAAGGTACCGCCCATGAACCGGGCCCTGGTGCGCAAACGCATCCGCGACGGACTGGGCGCCTTTCCCGAGCAGCTCTTCGATCGATTCGAAGGGGAGGCCCTCGCTGCTGCTTCCATCGGACAGGTGCACCGGGCGTATCTTGACGATGGCCGCAAGGTGGCGGTCAAAGTGCAATATCCCAACATCCGCAACACGATTGAATCGGATCTGGTGGTTGCCCGGCGGCTCTTCGGACGCCTCGTGAGCGGTCCGTACCTCGATGAGTACTTCGAGGAAGTCCGGTCGATGCTTATGCTGGAAACGGATTACGAGAACGAGGCCGAGAACATCGACTTCTTTGCGGATCAGTACGACCACGAGGGCATCGTGACGCCCCACGCCGTGCATGAGTACACAAGCGCCAGCGTCCTCACGATGACGTTCGTGGAGGGTGTGCACATGGAGGAGTACCTGGCGCAGAATCCCTCGCAAGAGGAGCGCAACCACTTCGGACAGCTATTGTGGGATTTCCTGCACGAGCAAATTGCTGCCAACCACTGCACGCTCCACGCCGATGCCCACCCGGGCAACTTCTTGTTTCGCGAAGACGGACGCCTTGGGGTGATTGATTTTGGCTGCGTGAAACGCTTTCCGCAAGCCTTTCGCAACGACATGATCCGCCTGTGGAATGCACGCATCAACGACGAGCAGTCCGAGATCGACGCGATGCTGCACAAGCTCGACATCCTGCACGATGAAATGAATGCCGCCACCCGCGAGCGGGTCGAACAGTTCTTTGAACGCTTTGGACAACTGATTGTGCGCCCGTACCGCGCAGACACATTTGACTTTGGCGATGACGCCTTCTACGACGAACTCAAGGCGTGCTTTAAAGAAGGCTCCCAGCTCCGCGAGACATCGGGCTCGCACCACTTCATCTTTATCAACAAAGTGCTGGTGGGCCTCTTCAGTCTGCTAGCCCAACTCGAACCCACCATCGACACCCGCAAAAGCCGCAGCTTGCTGCATGACAGTGTGGCGGCGTTGTCGTAGGGATGTTGCCGAGGTGTTGAGGGCGATTGCGCATTGGCTTGTATGTATTCGATGTGAAGCATATCATGTGGATGGATGCATGTTGCATGCGTCATCAGCACGCCTGAATTGCTCTGCATCGCATA
>CAZZCI010000430.1:0-2257 GCA_964653015.1 uncultured Rhodothermales bacterium | reverse complement strand
AAAGCGGGAGACGGAGGCTTCTCAGGTGCCAATGTAGCCGACGCACTTTCCTATTGCGGCATCTTGTCTGATGAGGAAAGTCAGCCCGTTGTAGCCAATATGAGCCTGGGCACTAGCTTTGGGCCCCACGACGGCACAAGCGCGCTGGCACAAATCACCGACGCGTTTACGTCGAATGGAACGGACATGGGCCGGTTAACGGTCACGTCCGCCGGGAACTCGGGACACCCCAATGAGCAACAGCATGTGGATGGAAACATAGGCAGCAACGACACCGCTTCCGAACCCTGGGACGTTACCGATGCGCCCTCGGGAAGCGATTTTGGCATCAACGCCTGGCTCGATGGTGAACCAGCAGTGGAGGTGACAGTCACCACCCCTGGAAATGAGACGGCGACGCTCGACCTGGACGCCAACGACGGCGGAAGCGATGTGACCGACACCTCCGATGGACGTATCTGGCTGGGTTCGGATGTCAACAATCCGAATGGTGATCGCTCTATTGTCATCCAATTCAGCAATGATGGCGGCGACGATGTGGCCGAAGGGACGTGGTCTATAGAGATCACCAACAATGAAGGGACAAGCCTCGACTATCACGCATGGACGTACCAGGTGTCTCCTGGAGCCACTGCCGCGTTTGTAAATGGCGACAACGCCTACACTATTGGATCGCCGGGTACCGCCGCCAGCACCCTCACCGTGGGAGCCCATGTGCACCGCTGGCGCTGGACAGATACCGACGGCTCTGCACGAGCGGTAAGTGGTAACTTTGATGATAGCGATGCCATCGCTGCGTTCAGCAGTCGTGGTCCACTACGCGATGGCTCCATAAAGCCCGATGTAACAGGGCCCGGTCAAATGATGGCATCGGCCTATTCACAAGACATGAATCCTCAGCCCCCGAACACAGTCGTCATGGAAGGGGATTTACACCGTCTCACGCAAGGAACCAGCATGTCGGCTCCTGCAGTGGCCGGAGCAGCAGTGTTGCTATTTCAAGAAGCTCCAACACTCACCGGCAACGAGATCAAGGATCTCTTGATGGATCATACCACAGTTGATGCCGCAGTAGAAAATTGGGGCACGCCGCCAAACACCTCATTCGGATCGGGCAAGGCCAATGTTCTTGAAGCCATGTCTGCGCTCTTGGGGGGCAGCGGCGAGCGCGAGATGCTCTGGTACGAAGCGCCATGGGATTTCAACGCCTACGCTCCAACGACGGTCGGAGGAGGTACAAGTGATGCCGCCGCGCTTCGGTTCACGCCCTCGTTTGACGGATTCGCCACAGGTACTTACATCACACCTGGAGCCAATGGCACGGACAACCTCAACGACCCCTTGGAGGTGGAGATTTGGACCGATGATGGTGGTTCGCCCGACCAGCAGATTGGCCAGACGGTGACAGTAGATGCCGATATGCTTTCGCCGTTTGGGCCGAATTACATCAGCCTCATGGATGCGGAAGCGGCAGTCAACGAAGGCACCGACTACCACATCGTTGTGCAGCCGCAAACAGCCTCTGATGAAATAGTGCTCGCTGCCGAAAATGGAAGCACCGCTTCGGGGCGTTCGCAAGTGCTCGACGGAGGCAATTGGTCGGGAACCGGCACCAACCTGATTATCCGTGCCGAGGTGGCATCCACTGATGGCGTAAGCGGAGCGTTGCCTGTTGAGCTGGCGTCCTTCAACGCCACGGTGCAAGGCGAATCCGTTGCATTGAACTGGCATACGCTCTCCGAAACCGACAACAGCGGATTCATGGTAGAGCATCGCCCTGTACAGGAGGAAGCCACAACGTTTAGCGAGCTCGGCTTTGTAGAAGGCTATGGCACGACCGATGAGCCGCAGTCGTACAGCTTCACGACAGACGAGCTATCGGTCGGCGAGCACGAGTTTCGCCTCCGCCAGATTGATGTAGACGGCACGGAAACGCTCGAATCGCCGCTTACCGTCCACACCGGCATGCAAGAGGCGTATCAACTGTCGTCTCCGTATCCGAACCCCAGCACCTCCGTCACGCGGTTTGACCTTGCCGTACGCGAGGCTCAAGACGTAACGGCCACGGTGTACAACGTACTGGGGCAACGCGTGGCCACCGTACACGATGGCGCTGTTGCCGCGGAAACCCCGCTCTCGCTCTCGGTCGACGACCTGGGGCTCTCCAGTGGCACCTATTTCCTGCGCGTGACGGGCGACTCCTTTAGCACGCATCGCCAGTTTGTGCGTGTGCGGTAATACCAACTCTGCATGCTCC
>CAZZCI010000429.1:0-2263 GCA_964653015.1 uncultured Rhodothermales bacterium | reverse complement strand
ACAACGTAACGCGCGCCTTCACCGCATGCAAGTGCTTTCTCCGTACTCTATAGGTGCTTTTGGCGCACTCACCTGCCGCTTTCTTCCGACGTATCAGCTAGACAGAAGGCACACACATCCACAATCCCTGTTGCGTTCGTTCATGCTGTGTACGTATCTTTACAAACGCTCTCTTGCATGCACGCTCGATCTATCGCCACATGCACCGACCGATTATGAATCGTCTCCACGCTTGCCTGTTTGTTGCTTTGCTCATGCTTCCCTGCATGGCCATGGGCCAAGATGCCGACCGCGTGCTCACCAATGCCACCATCTGGACCGGGCACGATGATCCGGCCTTTGCTGATGCGGTGGCACTGCGCGGCGAACGCATTCTGGCGCTTGGATCGTATGATGCACTATCCGACCACATCGGCGAGCACACCGAGGTCCTCGATCTCAATGGCGCCTTTGTGACCCCCGGATTTATTGACAACCACACGCACTTCAATCGTGCCGGTGCGCTCTTGCTGGGTATCAATCTGCTGGATGTGAACGATCCCGATGCGCTAACCGAAGCGGTGGCTGCCGCCCGCGACCGCCTGCCAGACGGAGCCTGGATCTTGGATGGTGACTGGGGAGCCTACGCCCAATGGGCCGACGACCCCGAGCCGCTTATGGAGCCCGACCGCACGCTCATTGACGATGTAACCCCCGATACGCCGGTCCTGCTCTCTCGCTTCGATGGCGAACAGTACCTGGCCAATGCGGTGGCGCTCGATCGGGCCGACCTGTCGTGTAACGACGCTGGAGTAGACTGCGAGAACGACCGTCCCACCGGACGCCTCGCCCCCGAGGCCGCTGCCACGGTGCGCGCTATTGTGCCCGACAAGCCCATGAACCAACGTCTGGCTGAAGCCGACGTCGCTATGGAGCGCCTCGCCTCACACGGAGTCACGACCATTCACGACATCACTCCCCCTGAACAGATGCGTACCTTTCACACGCTGCATGACCGCAACGCGCTCTCCGTGCGCGTCTATGCGCGCCCAACGCTCGACCGGTGGTCGCACCTGGCCGAAGCAGGTATCACACACGGATTTGGCAGTGACTATCTGGAAATTGGCGGCCTCAAGGGCTTCGTTGATGGGATCATGGGCAACGCCACCGCTCAGTTCTACGAACCGTATGAGCACACCGACGAACCCGGCATCTGGCGGGATATGATGGACCATCCCGATGGCATGCAGGGTCTGATCGAAGGGGCGGCGGAAGCAGGACACTGGCCGCACGTCCATGCCATCGGCGATATGGCAATCGATACGCTACTTACCATGATGGAGACCGCCCACGAAACGGTGGATGCGAGCAACCAGCGCTGGCGCGTCATCCATGCGCAGCACCTACGCGACGCCTCGGTGGCCGAGCGGATGGCCACACTGGATGTGATCGCCGAGATGCAACCCATCCATGCCATTGATGACATGCGCTGGATGGAGGAACGCATTGGCTCCGACCGGGCCCGCTACACCTATGCGTTTCGCACGCTCCACGAAGCAGGAGTCCCCCTCAGCTTTGGCTCCGACTGGCCCGGTACCAATGCCTCGTGGTACAGCGCCAATCCGCTCAAAGGGATGTACGCTGCCGTAACGCGCAAGACACTGTATGGCGCCCCCGAGGGCGGCTGGGTTCCCGAAGAGCGCATCGACATTGAAACGGCGCTGCATGCCTACACGACGGGCAATGCCTATGCCGGCGGACACGAATCGGAGCGTGGATACGTAGCCCCTGGGTACCTGGCGGATCTGGTCGTGCTCTCCGACAACATTCTGGAGATCGACCCGGCGCAGCTTCCAGAGGTGGAGGTGCTGCACACCTTCGTTGGCGGCACGCCCGTCTACACGCATGAGCAGACCGAGTAGGGCATACGCTGAACCATCGCACTGCCCATGACGCACGACGCCCTCTTAATGAGACAACGCGTCCATCAGAGGGCCGTCGCAGTTGTGGATCTCATCGGCGGTGCCATCAACGCAGGCAGCGGCAGGAGCAAGGATCGCCTCCACAAACCCGGCCTCGCTGTCGTCTGGAGACACGTCGAAGGTGAGCGTTGTCCCCGCAAGATCCGGGTTGGGCGCCGACTCCCCGCTGATGCTAAGCGTCACCTGGGTGCGTCCGTCTTCGTTCGCCTCTCCCAGAAAGAACGACCCGCTGGGCGTATCGACGGTGGAGCCTCGAAAAATAGCTTCGTGCCCATGCGCCAGCCGATCCATGAAGCAGGCTA
>CAZZCI010000428.1:0-2267 GCA_964653015.1 uncultured Rhodothermales bacterium | reverse complement strand
CATTTCGCTCTTCAGCGATTGCTGCGAGCCCATTGTACGCATCGACGAGCCACGGATCTTCGTCGAGTGCAGATTGGAAATGCGCCTCAGCCTCCTCAAGATCACTTTGAGCCAATGCATCCCATCCACTGAAAATGTGCTCTTCTGCGGCCTCAAAAGCGGCAAATCCCATACCCATGCTATCCTCGGGCCCCAATCTAAATGTCCAAAGCTCGGTGGGGGCCTCCACAAGAGGAAGATCGTCGGGCGTCGAAGGGTATCTTCGACGGGCCACAGCCCGCTGGGCCTCGGGCAGGTATCGCTCATCCAGCAGAACCAAATCCAGCGTTTCCGCGATCTTGCGGTACTTGGTGCTCACGGTAACCGACGACACCTCAAACCATTCGGCGGCATCGTTCTGGCTGATCGGTTCGAGTCGAAGCCGTACGGATGCGTAAAGCAGCGCTGCGGCCCACGTTTCTGGTTTTTGCGTGCGGCTCACATCCACCTCGGCCGCAAAATCGCGCCATAGCTTGAGGGTATGATCCATGAGCGCTCCCTGGATATGGGCTCCAACGGTGTCCCTAAAAACAGCTTCGACGGATTCGACAACTTCTTGCTGCGCATCGGCATCGGGCATAAGATGTCTCCTTTAATAAGCGTTGAAGGGAAAATGCGGATAGCGTAGCCGCACGTAAGCGAACAAGTTCCAGTCATACTCCGGCTCAGCGCTGCGGGACGCTCCTCCACCGCCTGGAGTATGCTACTGGATGCGCCGTACCCACCGCCCAAAGACAGTATTAGCCACGGCGTGAAGGGAATCGGCATGGTCGGAGGCTGCATCTCGGATCGAAGCGCCGTCCAGGCCCGCGGCGGTAAGTTCATCGGCAAAGGCGCGCGTCATGCTCGCGACAAGAGAAGGTGTCACTTCCAGATGAAAGAGCAGGCCGTACGCGTGCTCGCCATAGCGGAACGCCTGATGTGCCGTCTGCGCGCTACGAGCCAGCGACACCGCACCGTCGGGCAGATTAAAGACATCGCCGTGCCAGTGAAACGCGGTGAATGACGGCTCCACATCTCGGAAGAGCGGGTCGCTCGCCCCGTCGTCGGTGAGGGTAACCTCGTGCCAGCCAATTTCTTTCTCCGCTCCGGGTCGCACCTCTGCTCCAAGTGCGTGCGCCAGCAACTGACTGCCCAGGCAGATGCCGAGCACGGGGATGTCTGCCCGCAGCGCCTGTTCGATGAGCGCCATTTCCTGCTTGAGGTGCGGACGCTTGTCGATGTCGCCCACGCCCATGGGGCCGCCCATCACGACGAGCCCGGCGGCGTTGAGCGTCTCCGGCACCGGATCATCGCGAAAGATGCGTACGGTGTGATGCGAACAGCCGTGCGCATCAAGCGCGTGTCGGATGCGGCCTGGCGGTTCCGGGGCTACGTGTTGCAGGATGAGTACGTCAGCAGCGTCAGGCATCACGGGGTCATTCATTGGGGGATGTGAACGCGTGAGTGTGGCAATCGAGGGCCAGCGGGCGATGACCGGCCCCACGAGGCGGCGCCATGCGGATCGCTCGCGTGACAAATTGTTTGGCGCGACGAAGCGCGACATCGATATGCAGGTTCTGTGCGATTCCAGCCGTGAGAGCAGCCGAGAATGTGTCGCCGCCGCCATGCACTGCGTACGGCTGACGGTCGGCTTCCAACCATTGGATCGTGTCGCCATTGTACCAGCAGTCGGCGGCTGTCTCGTCCGAGGCATGTCCGCCCGTGATGACGACATGTGCCGGATGCAGACGATCGTGTATGGCCCGGGCAGCCGCCTCCGTATCCGCCCGAGATTGAATGCTCGCTCCTACCAGTCGCTCGGCTTCCGGCAGACTCGGGGTGGTCACTGTGGCCTTCCCAATGAGCGTACGCAGGGCCGCCTCGGCGTCCTCCGAGAGCAATGGTTCGCCACGCCGCGTCGTCATCACCGGGTCAATGACGAGCGGCATCAGGTCGAGGTCCGCAGCAGCCTGCGCCACGGTTTCAATGATCGCCGTGTTGAAGAGCATGCCCGTCTTTACGGCGGCGGGCGGGATGTCATCCACCACGCGTTCGAGCTGGCGGCGGACGAACGCCGGGGGCAGGGCGTGCACATCGGTCACGCCCTCGGTCGTGCAGTCGGTGGCGACGGTGAGGACGCTCATGCCGTATGTGCCGTGCGCGGCGAACGTTTTGAGGTCGGCTGCCAGCCCGGCCCCTCCACTCGGATCGATGCCCGCAATGGTGAGAACGGGCGGGGCGTCATG
>CAZZCI010000427.1:0-2276 GCA_964653015.1 uncultured Rhodothermales bacterium | reverse complement strand
GCAATAGGCACGCGCCACGGCACAAAGAAAAAGCGCCCCGCTAATGGAAGCCATTAGCGAGGCGCACGTAATGTAGTGGAGACACCCTATCTATGCCGGTGCTCATCCTCCAACCGTATGGATGCAGCCGTTAGCTTTCGCCTTCAAACGGATACACATCTTTCAGGAGCGCCTGCAACTTTGTACGTCCCCGGTTGATGCGACTCTTCACAGTACCCATAGGCAGGCCCGTGATCTCCGCAATCTCATCATAGGCCAGCTGCTGGATGTCGCGCAGCACCACCACTTCGCGGAAGGCCGGTGGTATCTCGTTCATGGCCTCCTGAATGTAGTGATCCTGAATCGTGCTCTCCGCATGCTTATCGGGCGAGAACGACTCATCCGGGATTTCCATCTCGTACTCTTCGTTATCCCGGTTCACCGACTGGATGGACTGCATCCGGCGGCGCTTGCGCTTGCGGTATTCTGACCGCGCAAGGTTTCCGGCAATGGTGTAGAGCCACGTCGAAAACTTGGCAATCCGACGGTACGAGTGCCGGTTCCGGTGAACGCGCAGGAATGTTTCCTGCAACAAGTCTTCGCAGCGCTTCATATCGCCCAGAAAGCGATAGAGGTACTGCATTAGCCGGTCGGAATACCGCTCTACGAGGATGTTGAATGCCTCGACGGTTCCAGCCTGGAACTGCGACATGAGATCTTCATCGCTCATGTCTTGGAGCGCATCGTATCGGTTGAAGGACTTGGTGTCCTTTTTCCGCTTTTTGGTGACTACTTCGGTCTTTTCCTTCGCCATATATCTGCAATGGTTGCTACGTAAACGCTAACGCGTAAGCTGAGGGCGGACGCTCTGGCCCGATTTCTTATTCGCGCCGTCCTTTATGTTCGCGCTTAGCTAAACCAAACGCAAATGCAAGTTGTCACGAATACGGTACACCCCAACTTGTTCCTCTTTGCCCGTACCTGTGCCCGCTACATGAAAGCAAATTACAGTCCACAATCCTAAAAAACCGATAGACTACAGAAAACCGGTGTGAAATTACGGTCCCTCCTGCCGTTATGTCGGTTTCGTGTCGGATCTGCAGCGTTTCATCTTTCTGATCATCCCCCATAGTGGCGTTTCCGCAGACTACTTCCTACCTTGATGTGGACATTGTTACCCTTAATCTGTTTGCTTTCGTATACAGTTGACCCTCCCTTTTTGTCTACCATGCGGTACATATACGCCACGATAACACGCACCATGACCGGTCTTTTGCTTGCTGCAGCCGGTTTGCTACTTATGACTGGATGCACTGAACCGAATGCGGCTTCTGATGCCCCCGTTGCGCTTGCCATTCATGGCGGAGCGGGCACCATCTCCTCTGACGCCATCACCGACGAGCAGGACGCCGCCTATCGCCAGGCGCTCAATAACGCGCTGGATGCGGGATACGAGGTCCTTGAAAATGGCGGTACCAGCCTCGATGCCATCGAAGCGGCTATTGTCATGATGGAAGATGATGAACTCTTCAATGCCGGACGCGGGGCCGTCTTTACCAGCGATGATCAGGTCGAACTCGATGCCTCTATTATGGATGGCGCCACCCGCGATGCAGGCGCCCTCACGGGGGTAACTACCATCCGCAACCCCATTCAACTAGCACGGACCATCATGGATGAATCGCCCCATGTCATGATGGCGGGTGAAGGGGCTGAAATCTTTGCCTCTGACTTCGACCTCGAAACCGTTGATAATGAGTTCTTCCATACCGAGCGTCGCCTGCAAGACGCTCGCGATGCGCGCAACGACGACGCCACCTCTAGCCTCCAACTTTCCGAAGACGCCGAGGTCTCACTCGGTACCGTAGGCGCGGTGGCACTCGACCGCGACGGCAATCTGGCGGCGGGCACTTCTACCGGCGGCATGACAAATAAGCAGTTTGGACGTGTGGGCGATTCTCCCATCATCGGCGCCGGCACGTATGCTGCTAATGAAACCTGTGCCGTATCTTCTACCGGACATGGCGAGTACTTCATCCGAGGCGTAGTGGCACACGACATTGCAGCCCGCATGCAACACGGCGAGCAGCCCCTGCCTGATGCTGCAGATGCCGTCATTCACGACGCACTGCCCGACTTGGGTGGCACAGGGGGCGTCATTGCACTGGATGCAGACGGCACCGTAGCCATGCCGTTCAACACGGAGGGCATGTACCGCGCCTCCATTGATGCCGATGGCGAACGCTTGGTGCACATCTATGGCGATGAAGAGGAAACCGACCGTACCAACGAATAAG
>CAZZCI010000426.1:0-2289 GCA_964653015.1 uncultured Rhodothermales bacterium | reverse complement strand
TTCGACCTTCAGACCGACGCCCTCGAATCCGAAGGCTGCGAGCGCGTCTTTACCGTTGAGCTCAGCGGCGCCACGGCCGAGCGGCCCGGGCTCGGCACTTTGCAACCTGCTGAGGGCGCCCTCGGTGAGCGGCGAGGGTCCCATGCTGTTCACAGCTGTTCACAGCACCGGGTTGTTCACAGAACCGGCGGTACCAAAGAGTCCAGCTGCTTCGCCACCGCCCTATTCCATACATTCCCCAAAAATCGTCTCGATCTTATCTACCTCGCCCTCTGTCAATTCGGCGAACTCCTTCGTGCGGGCTCGCTTTGACAACGTTCCGTCGTTCTGGCGGAGGAAGCGGTGCAAGAGGTCGTACATGGCGGATGGCATCTCGACAACGTATCGCACCCGCTCTACGAAACGGTCGTAGCTTTCGAGGTAGACCACTTCCTCGGGTAAGTCGCGCCGTACAGTCTCCTCCACGCAGCCGTACAAGAACTCGGCGTGTGCCGTCGCATCAAAGAACCGGTAGTGGTCCGCCGTGTCGTTTAACACGCGCACATTGCCACGACCGGTCGGCTCCCACTCGATACAAGAAAGGAGCGGTTTCGAGTAGGACTGAAGCACGGTACGATAGGCGGAAATATTGCGCAGGATGGCCGCGCTGATCGGAAACGGAAGCTCCGGCGGATTGTATCCGGCCTCGGCGAGCACGTGGTGGATAAGCCACCGGTGCACCCGGCCATTCCCGTCCTCGAACGGGTGGATGTAGACCAAGCCAAAGGCAGCCACCGCCGCTACGATGACGGGATCCATATCGTGCTCTTGGGCCCGCTTGACGTACGCGATCACACCTTCCACGAGGTCAGGCAGGTCCTCCGGTTTGGCGCTGATATGCTCGGGAAGCGGTTCGCTGGTCCGCCGGTGGCGCATGCCGATGAAGCCGCCCTCCTCGCGTAGACCAATCGCTACAAAGCGTTCGTCCCCGATGACAATGCGCTGAAGCCGGACCAGCTCTCCGGCGGTAAGCTCGGTCGCTCCGGCTTCAGCAATAGCCTGTCCCCAGCGATGCATGCGGTCGCGTGGGGGCGACTCCCCTTCGATCTCGAACGAGGACTGGCTATCGCTTAACAGCAGGAACGCCGCTGCCCGTGCGGTCACGTCGGGATGGGTACGCCCGACCACCTCACGGGCCTCTCGGTCCAGCTCCGCACGCACGTTCTCTTTTAGCGTCTCCGTCCAGCGTACCATCGGGCAGAAACGCGGAGAGCCCGGCACGTTATTTCGTACCTGATGCCGCCGCGAGAGCGCACCATCGGCCAAGGCCACCTGCTGCGACGGATCGACCACGTCCACGGCCGCCGGGCGCCCCTTCACATCGGGCACCCCGAGCTCGCGTCCAGTGAGCCACTCATACAGAAACCAGATGCGGCGCGTGTACTTGCTGGTAGGAGACCCACCTACCCACGAGCTAAGCACGCCTGCAGGTATCACTTCAAAAAGCGCGTTCAAGACGGCCAGACTGACGCCCTCAACCTTGAGCGCCAGCTCCAGATGATCAGTTAGGGTATCGTCTGGCCTCCGCCGGCGAGGAAGGACCCACCAACGGGCCGCCTCCTCCGGCTCATGGCGCTTTGCGACCATCGCAAGTCGGGGCGGAGCCGGAATAGATAGCTCGAAGTGCTCGATCAGCGCGCTGTATCCACACGGCCAACCCGGCTCCGGCATACCTTGCCCGTGCCAACTCGTGCGCGGCTTGTTTGGAAGGCGATCCAGCGTGAGTGACATGAACGTGCTTTAGGATCCTAACAGTTAATCAGCTAATGGTAATCGACTCGCAAATGTGAGAAAGCGACTGCAGAACCACAGTCGCTTGGCAAAACGCTTGCGCTATTGATAGAATACGTGATTGACAGAATGCTCGTAAGGCAGCAATCATTTGAGATATCGCTTGCAGACTTGACAAAACGATCGCAAACGCGCCTATGCTTGATAAAGCACTCGCAAAACAGGGATAAGTTCAGTTGATCCGCAGACACAAAACCCGCAGGTATCAAAAAACAGAAAGCAGTGCGTTCTGGCCAACCCTTGTTTGGCACTCGTGATCATACTTCAGCAGAATGACCGATCCAACTTTTCGGGCGCACCGCACGTAAATAGCTGTCGCTCTAATATAGCTGTCGCTTTAATATAGCTCTTGCTTGATATGCACATCGGATATGCCCGCGTCTCCACCGGCGAACAGAACCTGGACCTGCAGACTGATGCGCTCAAAGAGGAAGGCTGCGAGCGCGTCTTTACCGATGA
>CAZZCI010000425.1:0-2296 GCA_964653015.1 uncultured Rhodothermales bacterium | reverse complement strand
CACTCCCAACAGATGCACAAAGAATGCGTAGCAAGCGAGTCATGAACAGGTCAAATAGCGAATAAAGAACGTATAGAAGTACAGGTGAAACTATTCTTTAAAGCGATAGCCTACGCCCTTCACGGTTTCGATGAGAGCGCTTCCTACTTTCTTGCGGATCTTACGGATGTGCACATCAACCGTACGGTCTACCACATACACGTCAGGTCCCCAAACCTCATCTAGAATCTCCTGGCGCGAGAACACTTTTCCCGGATGGGAAGCCAAGAAGTATAACAACTCGAACTCTTTTCGTGGAAGGCGGACCTCGTCTTCTTTCCCATTTTCACGCTCTTTATACACCAGATAACGATCTCGGTCAATCGTTATCGTGTGAATCGACAAGCGATCGGGGGGGGTGTCGTAGCGCTCGGCACTGCGAAGCAACGCTTTGGCTTGGCTTACGATTACGGAGATGGCTACCGGCTTGCTCAGGTAGATGTCGGCACCGGCATCTAATCCCTGCACTTGGTCATTCTCTTCAGACCGCGCAGTAAGCATCATGATAGGGATGGTTCGCATCGACGCATCCTGCCGCAACCGCTGGCACACCTCAATGCCATCTAAGCGCGGCATCATCACATCTAGCACAATCAAATCCGGATGCGTCGCTTGTGCCTTTTCTAAGGCCTCAATGCCATCACGCGCCTGCTCCGTTTGGAAGCCCTCCTGGGTCATGTTGTAGTCAAGCAAACTAAGGAGGTCCTCTTCGTCATCAACCAAGAGAACCAACGGCGCATCATCAGACAAAGCAGCCACAAGCACCTAACGCGATTGTTGAGTATTGAGTTACGCTACTTGCATAATACTTCAGGCAAGGCACACGGTTGTTATGGGAGTTTTATCATTTCGGGATCCCCCGTTCTTCCTGTCGAACTTTGCAAATATGCATCCGTGTGTGAGGCGACGTATTTCTTTTCTTCCGTATTCGTGTGCCCACTGTGCGACTTTGGACCCAAGATGACCGTGCTATCTTCCGACTTGCTCTTCCAGCTCTAGCTGGACTGGCAGCCGATCCGCTGGTGTCGCTCGTAGATACGGCGTTTGTTGGGCAACTCGGACGCGTTCCGCTCGCGGCGCTTGGGGTGAATGCCTCGCTGTTCTCCATGGCATTTGTCATCTTTAACTTCCTGGCGTACGGCACCACCCCGCGCGTAGGCCGCCATGTAGGCGAGGGCAACCGCGAAGCTGCTGGTCGCGTGGTCGTACGGGCGGTGGTGCTTGCGCTTATCGCCGGGGCTGTTGCATTAGCGACGCTTCAGGTGGCGGCGGTTCCGTTGCTGCGCTTGATGGGCGCCACAGGCGAGTTGCTTGATCCGGCTCTGGAGTATCTGCGCATCCGAGCGTTTGCTGGCCCAGCCGTATTGCTTATTACTGCCGGACATGGAGCATTTCGAGGGTATCAGGACACACGCACGCCCATGTACATCACGATTGGGCTCAACTTAGTCAATCTGATTCTGGATCCGATTCTTATCTTCGGACTCGGGTGGGGACTCGCCGGAGCGGCGGTGGCTACCGTAGTTGCTCAATGGATCGGAGCCATTGCGTTTCTGTGGCTGCTGTTTCGCACCTACCGGAAACCATTTCAAATTCAATGGTTCTGGCCGGCTCTGCACACACTAGTGCCTCTCCTAAGGGTAGGTCGTGATCTCATCACACGCACGGCTGCGCTGGTCGGCACCATGACGCTTGCCACCGCTATAGCCACCCGCGTTGGCGTCACTGCGGTAGCGGCGCATCAGGTGGCGGCTCAACTCTGGCTGTTTATGGCGCTTGTGGTGGACGCACTCGCCGTAGCCGCTCAAGCGCTGGTAGCGAAACACCTGGGCGCTGAAGATCCCGAGCGCGCACGCACAGTTTCAAACCGACTGATCGGATGGGGGCTGCTGCTCGGAGTGGGACTGGGTGCCGCCTTCGGACTGCTGCGCCCGGTTCTGCCGGGCTTCTTTACTGACGACCCGGCGACCATCGCAGCCATCCTGACGGTATTTCCGATTGTCGCGCTCCTGCAACCACTAAACGGATTTGTGTTCGTGGGCGACGGTATTTACATGGGAGCCGAGCGCTTTCCGTATCTGGCCAAGGCGATGCTACTCTCGGCAGGCGGGGCTGCGATCGTGCTGCTGCTTGTGCTGCCTATGGGATGGGGCCTTCTAGGCGTCTGGATGGGGATCACCACGCTCATGGTGCTGCGCACACTTACGCTGGTGATCCCATACGCACAGGGCAATATGTTGCAATCGTAGCGCGATGT
>CAZZCI010000424.1:0-2300 GCA_964653015.1 uncultured Rhodothermales bacterium | reverse complement strand
GATGGCACGGTGCAAACGCACGGCACGAGCACTTAACTCATCGGCCTCCTCCAATTGGCCTCGATCATGCAAGAGCCGACTAAGGTTTGTCACCGCGCGTGCCGTTACGCCAGATTCTTCGCCATACAACGTGGTTGAAAGATCCAGCGCTTCTCGATACATCTGTTCAGCTTCGTCGTAGTTGCCTCGTTGCCGATGCACAATAGCCAGGCTGTTTAGCAAGTCATCTTGTAGAGGACCTCGGCTTCCGGTAACCTCATCCCCCATAAGAGCCAAGGCCTGTTGATACATTTCTTCGGCTTCATCAAGACGCTCCTGGTCTCGATAAACGCTTCCTAGACTGTTCAACACCCCAGCTTTCTCAAGCGTATCGACAGACGCCATCTGATCGTGCCAATCAAGCGCTTGCTGCAGCGTGACCTCGGCACTGTCGAGATGGGCCTGCGTGCGCAACACGTCGCCGTGGGATGCAAGTACCGTAAAGCGGGTCTCTGGATCAACCTGCGCCGATTCAAGCCGCGGCACTGTTTCGCTGAACAAACGCTCTGCCTCCTCCGTCTCGCCACCGCTTAGCAACGCCCCTCCATACAGCCCGGCTGCCTGAAGCGTGTGAGGGGCCTCGGGGCCAAACGCCTCTTGACTCGTTTCGTAGGCCTCGCGCGCCTGCGTCACCGCCTCGCCATGACGATCAAGCAAGCGATACATGTCAGAGATCGTCTGCCGCACCTCCATACTCACCTCCGGCTGCTCCTGCAGCGTCGGAGTGGCCAACTCCGCATCGGCCTCATCCAGCACCTCGCGGACCGTAAGTTCTTCTCCACCCGTCACTGCTGGCGCCGCCCGGCCAATCATGTCCACCAAGAACGTCTGCACCGCCTCCGCCCGTTCAGCCTGCTGCTGCGCCCGGTCGCGCTCCGTCGCCGCCACCTGGCCCTGCCAGATCGCTACGCCCAGTCCCAGGATCAGCGCAACAACCGCCGCGCTTGCCCCCATCACTGCCGGACGATTGCGCGCGATAAACCGCCGCAGCCGGTACCCCGTCGTCGCCGGGCGCGCCTCCACCGGCAAGCCGTTCAAGTGCCGATTGATATCCTGACCGAACTCGGCTGCCGAGGTGTAGCGCCGCTCCGGCTCCTTGCGCAGCGCCTTGCGGACCATCACCTCCAAATCGCCCTGCAGCCGCGTTTTGAGCGCTTCCGCTGAAAGATCAGACGCGCTAAGGACCTGCTCGGAATGTTCAGCGTCAATCAGCGCGCTTAGCCGCTCTGGCTCCTCCTCGGCAATCACTTGCACCGCCTCCACCATCGGACGCCCACGCACATCGTAGGGCAACGCGCCGGTCAATAGCTCGCACAGCACCACGCCAAGCGCGTACACGTCCGTGGCTGTCGTGATCGCCTCGCCCTGCACCTGCTCCGGGGCGGCGTACGACGGCGTCATCGGACCGCCTTCACCCGTGCGAGTGTACGATTGTACCGCCTCCGCCCCCTCTAGCGCCTTAGCAATCCCGAAGTCCAACAGCTTCACCTGTGGGCCGCTTCCCCCCGAGGGATCGGTCCCCGCCGCTACATGTGTGCCCGGATCCGTCACCAGAATGTTGCCTGGCTTCAGGTCGCGGTGCACAATCAGATTCCGGTGCGCAAACTGAACCGCCTCACAGATCTGCTGGAACAGCCGCAGCCGCGCTTCCACTCCCAGGTTGTTCTCGTTGCAGTACGTATTCAGCGGCGTACCGTCGACGTACTCCATCGCAAAGTAGGGCCGCCCGTCCTCCGTTACGCCCCCATCGAGCAGATGCGCAATGTTCGGGTGCTGTAATTGCGCCAGAATCTGCCGTTCGCCCAGAAAGCGCTGCTGCGCGGAGGCCCCCAGGTCGTGGCGGATGAGCTTCAGCGCGGCCCGCTGCTGAAACTGCCCGTCGGCGCGCTCGGCCAGGTAGACCGCCCCCATGCCGCCGCGGCCAATTTGGCGCTCCAGGCGCCACGGCCCAATGCGCTCCGGATGCGAACTCCCCGGCGCGGGCGGCGTGATGGAGGCGCCCAACGTGTCGAAGGAGGGCGGCGCATCACCGTCCTGATCGTCCGGCGTCCCCGACGCACTCGATGGAGGCGGGGCCGTACGGGTGCGAGTGGGCTCATGGGGCGACGACGGCTCATCCGATGGGGGCTCATCCGATGGGGGCTCATCCGATGGTTCGTCGCGCCGAGAGGCATCCGCAGAAGGTGGCGGGTCGGTGCGGGTGCGGGTGGCCTCGAACGCTTCGGGGGCAGAGGAACCAGGCTCTTCTGCAGGGGGCTTCT
>CAZZCI010000423.1:0-2301 GCA_964653015.1 uncultured Rhodothermales bacterium | reverse complement strand
ACAGGGCATAGAGCAGCGGCACGAGAAAGAGGGAGAGCACCTGCACAAACATCCCACCAAAAATGGGCACCGCCATGGGCACCATGATTTCCCCCCCCTTGCCCGGCGTGGTCAAAATGGGAAGCAAGGCCAGCAGGGTGGTGCCGGTCGTCATCAGGCAGGGACGCACGCGGCGCATTCCGGCACGCACGGCCACATCGCGGATCTCAGCAACTGTGGCGGGGGCCTCACGATCAAAAAGCTGCTTCAAGTAGGTGGCCAGCACCACGCTGTTGTCCACCGCGATGCCAAAGAGCGCAAGAAAGCCCACCCACACCGCCACGCTGAGGTTGATGGTGCCCATCTGAAAGAGGTCGCGGATCTCGGTGCCCAGCAGGTTCACGTTCATGAACCACTCCTGTCCGTAGAGCCACAGCATCACAAACCCGCCGCTCCATGCAAGCGCAATCGCCGACAGAATGATGGCCGCGGTAATCGTGCTGCGGAACTGGAAGTAGATCAGCAGGAAGATGATGAGCAGCGTGATGGGCACGATGAGCGCCAGGCGGCTGGACGCGCGCTGCTGGTCTTCAAATTCGCCCGCCAGTTGGTAGGTCACGCCTTCGGGGAGCGTCAGATCGCCCTGCGCAATGGCATTGTCGATCGCGGCTCCCGCATTTTCGGCGGCCTCAACCGCTGAATGTCCCGACTGCGCGTCGAACGTCACGTAGTTAACGGGGAAGGTATCCTCGCTCCGGATGTTCATGGGGCCCTCGGCATACTCAATGTCTGCAAGCTGGCCAAGGGGGATCTGGCTGCCGTCGGGAGCGGGTACGAGGATGCGGGCGATGGCGTCGGGATGGTCGCGTGCTTCGCGGGCGTAGCGCACCCGTACCGGGTAGCGCTCGCGGCCCTCCACGGTCTGCGTAAGCGTTTCGCCACCCAGCGCAATTTCGATGACCGTCTGCACGGCATCGATGGTAAGGCCATGACGGGCAATGGCTTGCCGGTCGATGTTGATCTCCAGATACGGCTTCCCGGCGACGCGGTCGGCAAAGACCGACCCCGGACGCACGCCCTCGGCCTCGCGGATGATATCCTCAAGCTGAATCGATACGTCGTCGATGGTGTCGAGGTCGGGGCCAAATACCTGTACGCCAATGGGTGCCCGCATGCCGGTTTGCAGCATTACAAGGCGCGTTTCGATGGGCTGCAGGCGCGGCGCCGAGGTTACGCCGGGCAGGTCGGCAGCTTGCACGATCTCGTGCCAGATGTCATCTTTCGACTGAATATGGTCGCGCCATTGCCGGTAATAGCTGCCGCGACGGTCGGGGATGAGGTCGCCCTGGACATCGCGCACGAACTCGCCGTCGCTATTTGTTTGGAAGCGCACGCGTCGGCCACGCTCATCGGTCTTGTACTCGCTGGCGTACTGGATGACGTTTTCGAACATGGAGATAGGCGCCGGGTCGAGCGCCGACTCTACGCGTCCGATCTTGCCGACCACGGTTTCTACTTCAGGGATGTTGGAGACGCGCATATCCATTATGCGGACTTGCTCCACGGCTTCTTCCATGCCGGCGTGTGGCATGGTGGTGGGCATCAGCAGGAACGAACCCTCGTCGAGCGTGGGCATGAACTCGCGGTCGAGCGTCTGCCAGCTAAACACGGCGGCGACAAGCAACAGAAGCGGTCCCAGCAGAAAGAGCCCCTTCCGCGTCATAAGGGCGCGCAGCATGGTTTCGTAGTGACGCTGGAACAGCAAGAAGGCACCCAGGATGAGTACGACCGCAGCCAGCACGAAGAGCAGGCTGAACACGACGGGGTTTTCGGGGCCGAGGGGAAGCCACACGCCGGCAAGCAACCATCCGATACCCAGCACGATGATGCCAACCGCGATATACGGCTGGTATGTGCGCAAAAGCTCCGCATCCACCAACCCCTGCCGGTTGGGAAAAAGCACCGCCAAGCCGAGCAGGCCTAGCCCCAGCAGGATGAACCCGGCCCAGGGCATGTAAAAGAGGAGTGCGAGCCCGCCAAGCACCATCGCACTGTTGGCCCCGATGCGCATCCAGCGCTTGGTTTTTGTGCGGGCGAATAACGCGTGGGCAAATGGCGGGATGAGCGCGATGGTGATGACGAGTGCCGCGGCGAGCACAAACGTCTTGGTCCACGCCAACGGCCCGAACAGGCGGCCTTCCGACGCCTCCAGCAAGAACACGGGTAGGAAACTCACAATGGTAGTGGTGAGCGCAGTGATGACGGCGGGACTCACCTCACTGGCGGCGCGGAAGATGACATCGCGGCGCGATTCATCCTCTT
>CAZZCI010000422.1:0-2303 GCA_964653015.1 uncultured Rhodothermales bacterium | reverse complement strand
ACAGAAACGATTTGGTCCGTCACGAAAGACTCCTCGTACCCCTCGACGGTGAAGGTGGCCTGCTGCCCCTCATTGCGAATCTGTGCGGCGGAGGCCGCCGGTACATGAACACGCAGCCACACGCGTTCGGTGTTGGCGACCGTGAAGAGCTGGTCGCCGGTGGCCACGTGGGTGCCCGGCGTAAGCGTACGCTGCTGCACCCATCCGTCGACCGGCGCGCGCAGCGTCAAATCATAGCCTTCGTCTTCCGGATCGCCACCCATGGATTCGAGCGACGCCTCGGCCACGTCCAGATCATGACGCGCTTCAATGAGTCGGCGCTCGGGAATGGCATCATCGGCGTACAGTCGTTCGGCCCGTTCGACCTCCCGCTGCAACCGCTCCACCCGCGCCTTGAGTGCGGCATACGATCCATCATCAGTAGGGGCGACCACCGCGAGTATATCGCCCGCTTGCACCCGGTCGCCCGGCACCGGTGCTTCCATATTGCGATCAGCCCGAATCAGCCCCGTCGCGGGCGCTGCGACCACTGCGTACTGCCCGGCCACCGGCTCAATGGTGCCGCTCGCAGCGACCGTAGCCGACACCTCACCCGTGCGCGCCGTATCGACGACCAGCCCAACGGCTTCCTGATCGGCTACTGAAAGGTGGATGTCGGACTCGTGATCGTGGTCATGCTCGTCATGATCGTGCGTATGCTCCTCGCCTGAATGATCGTTGTCGGAATGCTCGTGGCCATTGTGTGCATGCGTTTCTTCGTGGTCGTTGTGGTCGTGGTCATGATCAGATCCACAGCCTATAACGAGAGCCAGGCCGATAAAACAGGCGAAAAGCGTACGTATGGAAAACATGGCAAGCTGGGGGTAGCAGCAGAGTGGTCAATGAGAGGGATTACGGGGTCTCCCCCATGGCGCGAAGGAGATCGAGATAGCGCATCCACTGGTCGGCCTTCAAGTCGATAGCCATTGACCGGGATTCGGCGTACGTTTCCGCTGCATCAAGCAGATCCGACAGTTCCATCTCGCCTTCGTCATACTGCGACTGGGCCTGAGACAGCAGCGCATCGGGCGAGGCGCCTGTGGTGGCGAGGCGCGTGCGGCGTTCGGTCACAGAGGTGTAGGCCGCATGGGCCGTGCGGACCTCATCCTCAATCTCGCGTTGCAAGAGGAGGTGCGTGGTTTCCGCAGCCTCCAACCGTGCTTGCTCGGCGCGTATCTGTGGTCTATTCCGGTCGAAAGCCGGGATAGGAATCTCCGCTCCAAAAAACATCCCCTCAAATCCATCGGATTGTCGTTTGTATCCGCCCATGAGAGTGGGACTGGGGATGCGATCTTGTTGTGCGACGCGTTGTGCGGCCTCTGCCGTGGCGCGCTCTGCTTCGATGCGCATGAGCGCTGGACGTTGCTGCGCCGCCCGCGTTTGGGCTTCCTGGACGGCGGGGAGCTCAGCGTCGAGATCAGGCAGCTCGGCGGGAGCCAACGCGGCCCCGTTGGTGTCGGCCTGGATGAGGCGGTTCAGCGTGCGGCGAGTGTCGTCTACCTCAAGTTCGGCCTCCGCATGTTGGTTGATGATGCGTGCGTACGCCACCCGAAACCGCTCGATAGCATAGCCCGACACTTCGCCTTCGGCATATTGCCGCTGATAGGTGGAGTCCGCCCGTTCGAACAGGTGGAGCGTTGCTTCGATCGATGCAAGGTGCGCCTCCGCAGCGGCTGCTGCGATGTAGGCCTGCGCCGCCTCCTGCACAAGCCGCAGGCTATCGACCTGCGCGCCCGCCTGTGCAGCCGCATGCGTGCGGGTGGCGACCTCGCGCGCGGTGCTACGATGCCCCGGCCACTCGACCGGCTGATGGATCACCGCGTAGGCCTCCCATGCGCGGTCGCTACCGCGAAAGAGCGGCTCATGCGACACCTCCAGCTCCGGATTAGGGTATGCAAGATCTTGTGCTCCCCGAGCCGACTGCTCCGTTGCCTGGGCGCGGCTCCGCTGCAGCTCCAGGCTGTGCTCTTGAAACCGAAGCAACGCTTCGTCGAGCGTGATGCGCTCGGGGTCATCGGGAATTTTCGTTGTACTTGCAGATGGGCTTGCCGGCAGGGTCGCTGACGCGCTCAGCGGCGGTAGGACTGTACTGGTGACAACGACCGCTCCGAGCACCATCAACACTGCGCGCCAGTGCCTGTACACGATCATGTGTATTATTGTGTATATTGCTGTATGTCAATATTGGGGTATCACTCGGATAAATTGCCAATGATGTGCATCGTTGCCACACGGGAATATGTATTATGTGAAGATGTGGTGTG
>CAZZCI010000421.1:0-2309 GCA_964653015.1 uncultured Rhodothermales bacterium | reverse complement strand
CAAGATGGCCTCAACGCCGTGCTAGCGCACGACTGGAAACCGATTTCGGCAGCGTGGAACGTTCCTCACTTCATTCAGGCGCCTTACTGGATGCGCAATGTGGAAGCCTGGGCCGACTCCGGATTTCTGCACGAGATCCGGGCGCTCCGTACACACCTGCCCTCCGCCGCTCACATCATTCACTATGCCGGTGCCGACAAACCATGGCATCGGGCCAGCCACTACCCGCTGCAATGGCCGTGGTACCAGGCGCTGTGGGCCAGCGGGTGGCACTCCCCGACTGAAGAAGCGCGCTCCCGCTTTGCCTTTTGCGCACGCTATGCAACCGAAAGCCTCGTTGTCGCCCCCATCCGGTACAGCACGCGTCCGCTACGTCGCGTGCTCGGGAGTTGGCTGCAGCCGCTGCACCAATCAAAGCTGTCCTGACTTTATTTTCCCCTGACCTGTTTCTTTGACTGTTGTGCTATGTCGTTATCTGATTCCTTGCGGGCATCTGCTCAATGGCTCAACTCGTCCACGGCTCACTACTCGTTCGACGTGTTCGATACGGTTCTGGCCCGTGCTGTGCATCCGCCCGAGGCTGTTTTTTGGCAGACCGGCGAGGACGTCCGCGACCTGTTGCCGGCTGCCTGTACGCCACACGACTTTGCGAAGCTGCGCGCAGCTGCCGACCGCCGTGCCGATGAATGGCATGGTCCCCACAAAACGCTAAACCGCATTTATGAGGAGCTGCACACCACGCTTCCGGTTTCAGATGCTGTGCTGCATCGCATTAAAGAAGCCGAACTGGCTGTTGAGCAGGCGGTGCTCTATCCCATCCCCGAAACCCAAGCAGCGATCCAATCGCTTCGCGCAGAGGGGGCTCCGATCTTGTTTACCTCCGATATGTACCTGCCCAGCACCTTCCTACAAGCCTGTCTGCATAAGCATGGACTGTGGCACCCGGGCGATACGCTGCTGGTCTCATGCGAGCACGGGGCCACCAAAAGCACGGGGCTCTTTGCCACCGTACACGACCACGCCCAATCCGAATCGGTTGTACATGTGGGCAATTGTCCCCACGCAGATGTGCGGTTTGCGCGGGCTGCCGGACTGCAAGCACATCACTATACCACGGCAAATCCGACCCGCTATGAGCATGCCCTAAGTCAGTCCACAGCACCGCGTCCGGCTGGACTCGCCCAACTGGCGGGGGCGGCGCGTTATGCTCGGTTGCATACCGAGGCGTCTACTTCACACGAACAGGCGCTGCGTACCGTGGCTGCAGGCGTTCTGGCGCCTGCGCTGGTGGGGTTTGTAGCCTGGACGCTTCAACAGGCGCAGGCCCGACAAATCAAGCGTCTCTACTTCACCGCGCGCGATGGATACTTGCTGGTGCCTATTGCACAGCGCTTGGCCTCTGCCATGGGTATTGCATGTGAGGCGCGCTACATTTATCTGAGTCGAGCGGTGTTGCGTGCTGCGCAGGCTCCATCCCCTGCCGTCATGCAGCCAGCAGGCACTGCCGACCTGCCGACGTCAGCACCTACGCCGCGCCGTCTGCTCCTGGACTACCTGCAGCAAGAAGGGCTTACGGATGGTCAATCCAGTGCTCTGGTAGACATCGGGTGGAAAGGCAGTATCCATCGTATGCTAAACAACGTGCTTATGGAGGCGACTTCTGCCATGCAACCACAGCCTGGCTTTTTCTTCGGACTCACCAACCAGCAGGGCGCTCATGCTGATGCACGTCACGCCTACTTTTTCGATGCTCATCGGCAGGCAGGTTTCACTCGGGTGCTGACTCCACACACGGCCATCTACACGCTGATGGAGACGTTCTGCACCGCCGCGCATGGCACGACCACAGGGCTAACGAGGGCAAACGGACAGGTCGAGCCCGTGCTAGAGCCCTCGTGGACCCGCCGCATGGAGACGTGGGGATTTCCCGTTGTGGAGGCCACGCTGCACGCGTTTGTAGACGGCTTGCTCCGCTTCAACAGTTCTTTTGTGCTTGGAGACGTGCGCGAAGCCGTGGCGCAAACGCTTCGTCTCTTCTGGGAAACGCCCACCCGCGCCGAAGCCGAAGCATGGGGGGCGTTTCCGCGCGAACTGGGCGAAGGCACCGACCGCACGGCGCGCGGCCTGGCCAAGCCGTACCCGTGGAGCGCCGTGCCTCGATTTGTCTGGAAGGGCCCTGCAGCGCACGACCAGTTCAGCCACCGGTTCTCATGGCCGCAAGGGGCCCTGGTGCGATCGCCTGTCGGGGTGCAGCATCTCATTCGGGGCGCTCTACACACACGTACGCTGGCCAAAAAAGTGCTCCGCCG
>CAZZCI010000420.1:0-2327 GCA_964653015.1 uncultured Rhodothermales bacterium | reverse complement strand
GATGGCCTGTCGGTGCTGGGATGGCGCACCGTGCCCACCGAGTCGCACGTCTTAGGCAACGTAGCCACGGAAAATGAGCCCACCGTCATGCAGTGTGTGGTCGTGCCTACCGGGGCGGTGCCCGATAGCCGCGCGTTTGAGCAAACGCTGTATGTGGCCCGCCGCAGCATTGAGCGTCAGATTCAGACGCGCCTGCCCGAGGCTGCAAACACCATCCACGTGGCCAGTCTATCGGCGCAGACGGTCGTGTACAAGGGGATGCTGACGGCTGGCCAGCTGCGCGGGTATTTCCCGGATCTGTCGGTGCCCGCGCTGATGAGCCAGTTTGCGCTGGTGCATGCGCGCTTTAGCACCAACACGCTGCCCCGCTGGTCGCTCGCGCAGCCGTTTCGTCGCATCTGCCACAACGGCGAGATCAACACCCTGCGTGGCAACGTCAACCGGATGCGGGCTCGTGAGGCACAGTTTGGCGCTCATCCTTTTGGGGATGCGATAGACCGCGTGCGTCCGGTGCTCGACCTGAACGCCAGTGACTCGTGCATCCTGGACAGTGCCGTGGAGGTCCTCTTGCACAGCGGCCGCTCCCTGCCCCACGCCTTGCGCATGCTCATTCCGCCCGCGTGGGAGCACAACGATGAGCTTTCGCCGCAAGAGCGCGCCTTCTTCCAGTATCATGCGTGCCTCACCGAGCCGTGGGACGGCCCCGCTGCCATCTCGTTTGCCGACGGCACGCACATCGGCACCGTGCTCGACCGAAGCGGACTGCGTCCGGCGCGCTACCTCGTGACCGACGACGACCGCGTTGTGATGGCGTCGGAGGCGGGCGCATTCGATGTGCCGCAATCGCAGATCGTGCAGCAGCAGCGCCTGGGTCCGGGTGACATGACGGTGGTCGACCTGGAGGCGGGCGCGCTTATCACGAATAGCCAGCTCATCGAGCGCCTTGCTGCGAAAAAGCCGTATCATACCTGGGTCGAGACGCACCTGCAACGCTGCGATGACGCTGCACATCCCCATGAACCCGATTTTGCTTCGAACGGCGTTGCCACCAACGGACAAGCACCCACCACTGCTTCCGAAGAAAGCCCCGATGCGCTGAACCGCATGCTGCGCACGTTTGGATACACGCAAGAAGACCTCGACATGCTGATCGGTCCGATGGGTGAAACGGGCAGCACTCCGATCGGGTCGATGGGCGACGACACTCCGATTGCCGTACTGAGCGAGCGTCCGCGCCTGCTCTACGACTCCTTCCGACAGCTCTTTGCGCAGGTCACCAACCCGCCGCTCGACGCCATCCGCGAGGAGCTGGTGACCAGCCTGTACACGTACCTGGGCCCCGAAAAAAGTCTGCTCGAAGAGACCCCGGAGCATGCACAGGCGCTCCGTCTCGACGACCCGATTCTTACGCCGGATGGCCTGGAGCGTGTCTGTTCGAACGACCTGTTCGACGCCGTCACGCTGGATGCTACCGTGGCACGCTCAAACACGCTACAGGAAGCGCTGACTCGGTTTTTTGCGGATGCAGATGCCGCGCTACAAGAGGGAGCCGGGCTGCTCATTGTATCGGACCGGGCCATCTCCGCCGATCGTTTTCCCATGCCGATGTTGCTGGCTGTGGCCGGGCTGCACCACCACCTGATTCGCGCCGGAAGCCGAACGCAAGCCAGCATTATCGTCGACGGACTGGAGCCGCGCGAGGTGCATCATATGTGCTGCCTGCTGGGATACGGCGCCGAGGCGATCTGTCCACGCGGTGCACTCGCCACGGTGCGGCATCTGGCCCAGGATGCAGCCATCAATGGCACGCCCAGCGAGGCTGCCACCCGCTACCGGAAGGCGCTCAACAAAGGCATTCTCAAGGTGATGTCGAAGATGGGCATTTCGACCTTGCAGAGCTACCAGGGCGCGCAGATCTTTGAGGCGCTCGGCCTGCACACTGAGGTAATCGACGCTTACTTTACCAACACACCGAGTCGCATTGGCGGAGTCCGACTCGATGCCATCGAGGCCGCTGCCCGCGAGCGCCATGCCATGGGTCATCCACCGGACCGCACAACAGGGGCAGCGAGCACATCCGACCTGGACGTCGGTGGGCGTTATCGCTGGCGTCGCACGGGCGAGGAGCACGCGCTCTCGCCCAAGGCCATCGCGGCATTGCAGCACGCCACCCGCAGCAGCGACGCCGACAAAGCACGCTATGAAGCGTTTGCCGCCTCCGTAAACCAGACGGGCCCCGACGCACGCGACCTGCGAGGCCTGCTTCAGATCGTAGACGCCAACGGCAGTGCGTGTCCCATCGACGAGGTGGAGCCGTGGACGTCCAT
>CAZZCI010000419.1:0-2334 GCA_964653015.1 uncultured Rhodothermales bacterium | reverse complement strand
AGCCACACCCACACAAAAAACCCCGCCCCGAGCGTATAAATGCTCTAGGCGGGGTGCATGCGATCTATCGCACTGATGATGAGCCGAAACGCTATTCAGCGTCGTCCAGCGAAACGGCGCCTTGGGGGACCGGCTGGTCGGCATCTCCGTTGAGATACGTGTCGAACCAGCGCATCATACGCAGGGCGTAGTCCATCTGAGAGGCCGAGCGGGCGTAGCCGTGGCCTTCATCCGGGTAGAGCGCCAGCCGCAGCGGCACATCGGGGCGACGCACCTTCATGTGGCGGTACAGCTCCAACGACTGTGCAGGGTGCACACGCGTATCCTCTTCGCCGTGAGCAATGAGCAGCGGCGTGTTGGCCTGATCGACGTAGTAAATCGGGCTCCGCTTCAGGTTGTCAACCCACGAATCCCAAATACGTGTGCGGGAGTGCACCAAGTACAACTCTTCGGGGATGTCGCTCGTGCCCCACTTCGAGATGTTGTTGCTGATGCCCACGTTCATCACGCCGGCCGCAAAGCGCTCGGAGTAGTACGTGCTCATCCAGGCAGTAGCATACCCGCCGTAAGACCCGCCGGTTACGCCAATCCGATCTTCGTCGGCGATGCCTTGATCAATGAGATAATCGACGCCATCGACCACATCATCAAACTCACGCCCAGCCAAGTCGCCCTGGCTGCTGTAAATGAATTCGATTCCGCGTCCGGTGCTGCCTCGGTAGTTCGGATAGAACACCGCAAACCCTTGCGCAGCGCCCATTTGTCCGGGATCGGCATAGCGGGTGAGCCAGCCGTTATCGTAGTGCGCCTCGGGCCCACCGTGCACCACGGTGATGAGTGGCACTTGGTCGCCTTCCTCATAGCCGATTGGAAGGATGAGCATGCCCTCGATGTCAAACTGACCATCGCGGGCGGTGTAGCGCACCACGCGCTGCTCCCCCATCTCCACATCCGCCAACTCGGGATTGGAGGTGGTCAGGCGCTCGGGGGTATCTGCACCGTTCTCAAGCCAGAACACTTCGTTGGGGTGCTCGGGCGTGTTGCCGGTAAAGACCACATCACCACCGGCCGTAGCCGTAAACGAGGTCAGGATGGGTCCCCCCGGATCAACGATGCGCGAGAAGTTGCGTCCATCGGCGTCGATGGTGCCGAACGAGCGCTCTACACTCTCGCTAGCGAGAAAGTGGATCTGGTCGTCGTCATGCCAGGCGATCTGCTCGAACTTCCCTTCGAATTCGGGGAAGATGTTCTCGGGGGTGGCATCATCCTCGGCACGCGTTACCATGATGCGTCCGTCGATGGGATCGTGAATGTTGTGGGCGGCACGCAGGGCCAGGTGCTCGCCATCGGGGCTCCACTCGATTTGTGCGATCTTGCCCTCGTTGTTGATGTCGGCCACCACATTGCCGGTTTCGGGGTCGGCAATTACAACGCTCTGAAACATGAATGAGTCATCGACCGAGGGCGACGGAGCCACAGTGAGGGCAAGCTGGTCGCCATCGGGCCCCCAACTCATGATGTGGATGGTGCCCTGGATGTTGAGCGGTGCGGCCTCGGCATCGTCGGTCACATCCACCGTAAAGCCAATGCGGTTGGGCTGATTTTCCTCAAACAGATTGGGCTCGTAGGGTAGCTCGGCTTCTGGAATGTCGAGTTCTTCTTGCGCAGTAAAGACGATGCGCTCGCCATCGGGCGCCCACTCGTAGGATCCAATGGAGCGATCAAACGCGTAGAGCCGCTCCATCTCGCCCGTGGCCGGGTCCATTTCGTAGAGGGCGCGACCATTATCGTCGTCGCGCGCGGCGAGAAACGTAAGGGTACCATGCTCCGGACGGAACGTGAGTCCGCCTACACCACCTTCAGTGTACACGACCTCTTCTTCACCGGTCTCGGTGTCGATCACAAACAGATGGCGACTGGCGGGCGCATTCTCCTCACGCGGGTCTACGGGCTGGGTGCGCATAAACGCGATAAAGTCACCGTCGGCATCTACCGTGGTGCTGGTTACCGATTGCAGCATCGCTTCTTGAAGCGGGGTCAGGCCCTGTGCCGTAGTCGTTTCCGCAGGCACGGCCCACAGCCCCACAACCAGTACCGCCACCAGCAGGCGGCGCGTATAGCGTATCAAAGGGGGAATCATAGGGATACGAAGAGATTGATGAACAGATATATGGGACCGCTTCCAACACTATTGTGGCGTTGGGGAGGCGGTGTGCCTTCTCCTATCCGTGGCCTGGTGCCCCCGTTCCGCTTGATGCTACAAGAGCAGAAGCAACGAGATGAAAAAGACAGGGGAACCGGGAGGGGAACGTGTGCTAATCCATTGGCTGCTAT
>CAZZCI010000418.1:0-2362 GCA_964653015.1 uncultured Rhodothermales bacterium | reverse complement strand
CCGAAGTCTCCATCCGTGCTTGGGATGAGATCCAAGCGGGGCGTAAGGTGGCCAAAGAACTCGACATGATCATTCGCCATCCAGTTGAGTCCAATGCGCCCGCTAATCCCAATGACGGCATCATCGTCGCGTACACCAATGAAAGCACCCGGTCCAAAGAACCACTCCAGTCCCGATACATTTTGAGCCTGGATGCGCTGATTGAACTGTGCATGGGCGTTGAAGAAAAAGAACTCATCGAGGTCCCAGGCCGCTAAAAAGTCGTATGAGGGCCCGGCTTCATCATATAGCTTGAATGTAACGCCACTGGGCGAGCCCACTTGCCCGCCAATGCCAAGCGCCCCCGACGTGCGTTGCGCGTCAGCAGTAGCGACGACCAAAAAGGCGCTTACAAGACAAAATGCGACAACACGACTCATAAAGCGAACCAAACCAGACGATGGCTGGACGGAAGCAGAAGAACGTAACTCCATAACACGTGTGGGCATAAATGGTCGATGATGAGAAAGTGATTTCGCTCATCGTACACACGCAGCCTGTTCGATAAGGTTGGTGCCCTCTACACAAACTTTGTAGGAAGGCCATCACAGAAGAGTGAAAAAAGAACCGTATCGTTGACAGAGGCCCCTGTTGTAAGAGGAACAGCCCTTGGCAGTTGGCGTGATACACCTCGGTCTTTTCTTTTCCCATCGGTGTCTCATTGCTATGGAAACCGTCTCCTCGTCGCCTCCTGACATCAGCACACTGGGTGCTCTGCGTGCCTCCGGATATACGCGCCGGACCGTCAAGGCCGAGATGCGGCATAACCTTATGAAGAAGCTGCAGACCGGCGAAACGGTGTTTCCCGGCGTTGTAGGATACGACCAGACTGTCATTCCGCAGCTGCAGAACGCTATATTGAGCCAGCACGACATCATTCTGTTGGGGCTGCGTGGGCAAGCCAAGAGCCGTCTCATCCGTATGCTTCCACGGCTTCTCAACGAGTGGAGTCCAATTCTGGCAGATACCCCTTTGAATGAGCATCCCTATGCGCCGCTCACCAAGCAAGGGCGCGCGCTGGTAGACGAGTATGGCGACGAAGCGCCGGTCGAGTGGCTTCCTCGCTCGGCACGCTACGGCGAAAAGTTGGCCACCCCCGATACAACCATTGCCGACCTGATTGGTGATATTGATCCGATTAAGGCCGCCAACCTTCGCCTCACCTACGCCGAGGAAGAGGTGATTCACTTCGGCATCATTCCTCGCACAAATCGAGGGATCTTTGCCATCAACGAACTGCCGGATCTGCAGCCTCGTATTCAGGTGGGGCTGCTCAACATTTTAGAGGAGCAAGACATCCAGATCCGCGGGTTCAACGTGCGGTTTCCGCTGGATGTGATGCTTGTCTTCTCCGCCAACCCCGAAGACTACACCAGCCGGGGCAATCTGATTACACCGCTCAAAGACCGGATTGACAGTCAGATCATCACCCACTATCCGAAAAGTGTGGAAGTGGGCATGCAGATCACCGAGCAAGAAGCCTGGCAAGACCGCTCAGATGAGTATGGCGACCGTGTGCAGGTAGACGTTCCCTACCTCTTCCGCGAAATTATTGAACAGTTGGCGTTTGAGGCGCGCAGCAGCGAATACATCGACCAGAAGTCGGGCGTATCGGTGCGGGTTACCCGAGCCGCTATGGAGGTTCTCATTTCAGCGGCCGAGCGACGGGCCCTAATCAACGGCGAAGAGCAAACAACCGTACGGGTAAGCGATCTGCTTTCGGTAGCACCGGCTGTTACAGGCAAGGTGGAACTGGTGTATGAGGGCGAGCAAGAAGGAGCCGAGAACGTCGCATACACGCTCATCGGACGTGCCATCCGAACCATCTTTACGCAATACTTCCCTGATCCGGGCGATAAAAAGAAGGGGCGCGATGCCTACGATGAGGTGCTGCAGTGGTTTACGCAAGGCAATACCGTGGTTCTGAACCAAGATCTATCGAACAGTGCCTATCAGAAGCGTCTGCATTCGGTAGATGGATTGGCTACACTCGTGAGCACGCATACGAGTCCGCAGACCGATGCGCAACGTTTTGTGATGATGGAGGTTGTGCTGGAGGCCCTCCACCAAAATTCGCTACTGGGCAAAGAACTGCACGACGACGGGTCGTCGTATAGCGATATGATGGGCTCGATGCTTTCGTCGTTTGGCAATGGCTTCGATGAAGACGACTTCGACGAAGGCGATTTCGATGAGGGGGGTTTCCGATAGTGCATCTGGTGAAACGTTGACTACAGGTGCGCAACGTATGGTTCGGTGACCCGGCCACCATCCAAAACCGACCTGCAACACGTAGTGCTGTGTCACAGGTCAATGTTTGGGT
>CAZZCI010000417.1:0-2375 GCA_964653015.1 uncultured Rhodothermales bacterium | reverse complement strand
ACAAGCGAAGGGCGACTGTGTTGAAGAGAAGCAAAAAGCCGGTCTTTTGAACGATACAGAGTAGTGAAAGGTGGATGCAGCCGTTTGATCAAAGTGCGTTGTTCTCTATACTAACGATATACACTTTATCCATTAAGCCCGCCCTGGTATATGGAATCCTCTGCTGTTGCGTCTCAAAAAGCCGCCGATGTCGCATGGCATGCGCAGTCTGCATCTGATGTCACCGCGCATCTTGAGGCGGATCCAGATGCGGGGCTTACTGCGACCGAGGCTGATGCTCGATTGGAGCGCCACGGTTCGAATGTACTCGACGTGGAAGAGCGCGAGTCGATCCTAATGCGGTTCCTGCGTCAGTTTCACGACGTGCTCATCTACATTCTTATGGGGGCCTCGGTCGTAACAGCGCTGCTGGGCGAGTGGATTGACTCGGGGGTGATCATGGCGGTGGTGCTCATTAACGCCATCATTGGGTTTGTGCAGGAGGGTAAGGCCGAGGAGGCGCTCGAATCGCTCCGCGACATGCTTTCGCCTCAGGCTACGGTGCTGCGTGATGGGGAGCGTACCACGATCAAGGCCAGCGATGTCGTGCCAGGCGACATTGTGCTGGTCGAATCGGGCGATCAGATTCCTGCCGATGTGCGGTGGCTCGATGCAAACAACTTGAGCGTCGAAGAAGCAATTCTTACGGGCGAGTCGATGCCCGTTGACAAGCACACCGATGCGGTTTCTGACGAGGCATCCATCGGCGATCGGGCCAGCATGGGCTTTTCAGGCACCATTGTGCGGCGCGGACGCGGGCGCGGCGTGGTCGTGGCCACGGGCATGAATACCGAGGTTGGGCGCATTGGTACAATGATGGCCGAGGTGGAGCAGCTCACCACGCCACTCATTCAGCAAACCAATGCATTCGGACGCATCCTATCGGTGCTGATTTTGGGGCTGTGTGCCGCCACGTTTGCGTTCGGATACGCGTTTCGTCCGTACGGACTCGAAGAACTGTTCATGATCGCGGTGGGCATTGCCGTAGCTGCTATTCCCGAAGGGCTCCCCGCCATTCTTACCATTACACTGGCGCTGGGCGTGCAGCGTATGGCCCAGCGCAACGCCATTCTTCGCAAGCTACCCGCTGTAGAGACGCTCGGGTCGGTCTCCGTCATCTGCTCCGATAAGACCGGCACGCTTACGCGCAACGAAATGACGGTTCGTGGGCTGGCCGTTGCTGGGGAGCAGTACAACGTCACGGGATCCGGCTACATTCCAGAAGGGAAGGTGATGCAAAACGATACCGAAGTGACGTTGGAGGCGCATACGGGCGTTCTTCAAGCGGCACAGGCGGGGCTCCTCTGCAGCGATGCCACCGTGCAGCAGACCGATGGACAGTGGACCATAGAGGGCGATCCGACCGAAGGGGGTCTTGTTGTCCTGGCCCAAAAAGTGGGATGCGATCGCCGTGCGCTGTTCGAGAGTCACCCGCGTACCGACACTGTGCCGTTTGAGTCGGAGCGCCAGTGGATGGCTACGCAGCACGATACCCCCAAGGGCCGGCGCATGTATCTGAAGGGGGCGCCTGAGCGGGTGCTGAAGCTGTGCACCGCCCAGCGCATGCACGATGGATCTGACCAACCGCTTGACGCCGATTTCTGGCAGGCGGCCATGGACGATATGGCCAGCACCGGACATCGCCTGTTGGCGGTAGCCGAGCGTGCAGACGAGAATCCGTCTTTGGAAGAGGCCGATGTGCATGAGGGCGGCTTCGTGTTGTTAGGGGTGCTTGGGCTCATGGATCCGCCGCGTGATGAAGCCAAGCGTGCCGTGCGCGAATGCCAGGAGGCCGGCATCCACGTCAAAATGATTACAGGCGATCACGCGCAAACTGCGCAAAGCATTGGCGAGCAACTGGGCATTACATCGGGCCACGAAGCGGTCACTGGGGCTGAACTCGAACAGATGGATGCCGCGGCCCTCGCCGAATTGGTGCCCGAGCGCTCCGTGTTTGCGCGTACCAGTCCCGAGCACAAACTGCGCATCATGGAAGCCCTGCAGTCGCATGGACGCATTGTAGCGATGACCGGCGACGGCGTCAACGATGCTCCAGCGCTCAAACGCGCTGATGTAGGCGTAGCGATGGGCGTGAAAGGCTCCGAAGCAACGAAGCAAGCCGCGGATATGGTGCTGGCCGATGACAACTTTGCCACGATTGCTGCTGCCGTGCGCGAAGGGCGCACCATCTACGACAATCTCAGGAAAGCGATTCTCTTCATTCTGCCCACGAATGGCGCCGAGTCGCTCATGCTCATTTCGACGGTGCTATTCACGTTTCAGCACCTGCCCATCACACCGTTGCAAATCCTATGGGTGAACATGGTAACGGCGGT
>CAZZCI010000416.1:0-2376 GCA_964653015.1 uncultured Rhodothermales bacterium | reverse complement strand
AATAGGAAAGTGCGTCGGCTACATTGGCACCTGAGAAGCCTCCGTCTCCCGCTTTCACCACAACCAGATCCGACTGCGGGGCAACGCCCACATAACGCGGAGCGCTCGTTTCGCCAGCCTCCACGAGGGCTCGTCCGTTTCCGGCCATGGTGCCTGCAACGTGTGTGCCGTGGCCATCAGTGTCTTCCTGGTCAACGTTTCCACCATCAATGTCGGATGCGGTGTACTCGGTGCCGTGGTCAAGTCCGCTAAACGCCCCATCGCGGTCTTCGGGACTGGGCCCGGTATTGTCGGTCTGGTCCCACAAGTACTGGATGCGCGTATTCCCACTCGCATCTACAAAGTCATCATGGTTGACGTCAATACCGGAGTCAATGACACACGAGAGTACGCCTTGTCCTTGATATTCGGTGTTGTTAATGGCCCCCTCGTGAAGCGGAACTGCACCCATGTCGCCCGCGGCCTCATCGTTGTGGGGTTCAAGAACAGCAGGCACGGTCACCCGCGTTACGCCTTCCATCGAAGAAAGCGTTTGCAGATCACCAAGACGGGCTCGCACCGTAGCGATTTCTCCTTGATGCGACTGCACGGCAATGCCTTCGCGGCGCAGACGCTCTGGATCATCGGTTTGTACAAAGGCGCGATAGGCAATGGTACCATCAGCTAAGGATACCTGGGCACGCTGCAGCATCGGAGGAACTGAAACCGTGCCGGCTTGCAGTGCTTGAGGATCTTGCTGGAGCAGATATTCAAATTGTTGGTCGAGCACTTGCTGAGCGTGCGCAGGAAGTACAGCACTTCCCCACATAAAAAGCCCGGCAAGCAAAAGAGTCGTAACACGATATAGCATAGCAGTCTAGTTCGTTGTGGTCTTTATAGCTTAGTGCGGCTCGTGGAGACGTGCATGCGTGATGCGCTTCACCGCTTCCATCTGCACGGCAGTATGGATTTCTTCACGCGTCCATCGTGCCGTGGCAATACCTCCTTGTACAGATCCAAGCGTAAGATCGGCGGCACGTAGGGCATCGGGGTCGGAGGTGTACACGAGCACCGCGTACACGGTCAGGGTGTCGTCACGAAGGTGTGTTTGGAAGCTACCTGCGGCCACCGGTTCGCCAGCAAGCAATCGCTGTAGCGAGTTGGTTAGCTTACGGGCATCTTCCTTCGACATAGAAAGCGCTTCCATAGTGTCAGGAGCAGCGATTTGCGAGGAATCTGAATGTGTGGAGGTCACCTCAGACGCAGGAGATTCTGTGCTCGTACAGCCTGCACTCGCCAAATAGGCCAGAGTGTACACAAGCACACCAATGCAGCCCATCCATCGCCCTATCGCGTGGATATGTGCCATCCACTTGTTCATGGGTTTCCCCCTGCAAATCAAACCACCTAAACACCTCCTCCGAAATAGACAAAACGCCGGAGCGATATGCAAGTGAATTAGAAAAAATATGAAGCGGGAGTAGGCAAGCGGGTCTCTACCTCTCACCTGAAGTCTGGGTGGACGATGCTTACTGCAGCCACCATGATTCGTCCGCGTTATTGATAGCCCATGCAGGCAAGACTCGACATTATACCGTGCTTCGTCAGTACCGAACAAAAATAAGACGGAGGCTTTGAGCGTGGGGAGGCCAGCGTCTTTTCGTGGATTCTGGATCTCCGTTCGCAGGCTCACTAAGCGTGTCCTGAATTCGATTCAGGATCTGGATGACAGTCGGAGGGCATCGATACGTTTGAACACCCAACGACGCTCAGCATCTGCCTGCTATACAGTCATCCTGAACTTGATTCAGGATCCATGCTTCGAGAAAGAGACTCCCGTCTGCTTGTTCGGCATTGTGTTGTCTTATTGTCGGGTACAGTGCCGTGCTTCATGTTTTAGAAAAAATGCAATTTACCTTGATTCTGATTGGCTTTCTTATTTTTTTTGCTAAAGTCAACTTTGTTAGTGATCCTCATAAATGGTAAAATATAACGTAGAATAATTTTTCAAAATGAAAAACAAGCCACGTGGTCTAATAGCCATCTTCTGTGTAGCCGTTTTCCTGTGTTCAGGGTGCGCGGAGCGGTCTGCGGAATCACCGCTTCAGGAGGAGGATGGTCTTTACATCCAGACGGCTAATGAACGGACATGGCTCGACCATGAGCTTGAAGAAGAGCCGTTCATTTCAACCGAGCACGAGGCGATGCTCAACCCTGCCCGTTTGGTGCTGCAAGGCGATACCGTATATGTGCTTGATCTGGGCGACATGCGTATCAAGCAGTTCGATGCAGACGGCACAAAGGTGCAGGCCATTGGTGAGGGCCGTGGACAGGGACCCGGAGAGGTCATTCAGGTGTCAGATCTGCACGTCTCCGACAACGCCATTTGGGTGCCTG
>CAZZCI010000415.1:0-2382 GCA_964653015.1 uncultured Rhodothermales bacterium | reverse complement strand
TAATGTCCCCAACCGATGTGGGGGAGAACGTCACCGGGACCTCGCGCGCTGGATCGGCAAACCCAACGGTAAAGGGCGTTTCGATATCGACGGTGAAGTCGTCGCTGTCGGAGGTGATACTAGTCACTTCCAGATCATCGCCGCCTACGTTATCGACAAACAGACTTTCGGTGGCCTCATCGTTTTCGATCAACGCACCAAAGTCAATCTCGTCTGGATTCACCGCAATGGCGGCCGGTCCAGCATCAACAGTGATGTCGAACGGAATCAGAGTCGATTCAGCATTCGGATCATTCGTCGTCAGGGCCAGCTCATTTTCGTAGGTGTCTGGCGCAACGCCTTCAGCGTCGAGCGTAATGGTTACATCGTCGCTATCGCCTCCAGCGAGTGAGCCCGAGGCCGGGTTCACATCCGCGATGAAGTCCGGGACGGCTTCGATGTCAATCGCAAGCTCGTCTTCGACATACGGCGTGTTGAAGGCCACCTGCAAGCCGTCAAGCCCAGCAGGTGCTTCAATACCAATCGTGGAAGCACTCAGCGTGGCATCCATCTCCAGGTATTGCAGACGGATAAGCCCATTGGTGTAAAGCTGGGCCTGGAACGTGAGTGATGTCCCATCGCCATCAAACGACTTCTCTACATCCGTCCATTGGATGATAAAGCGGCTGTTGGCCTGATCGTGGTAGGTATGCACCGTTCCTTGGCTCCGCATATCCAGATCGTCCCAGAACGCGGCGATGAAGTTGCTCGGGGCATCCGTACTTGGAATTTCATTGTTTCCAAATCCGGCACTGTCAAACCCATCGAAGTTGATCCAGCCATTGACCGAGACTTGCGCTTCGGTGTACTCGTCCTCGTAGAACGGGAACGAAAAGGGAATATCAACCGAGGCATTGCCGTCCCAGGTACCGCTTACGCCTGTAACTTCGTCGCCTTCTTCAGAAGCATCCACCCAACCAAAGGCTGGGCCACCTGCTTCGTTGCTGTCAATCCAGCTGTAGCCGAAGTCATCAGGGCCACCTGCACCTAGCAGAACGGGGTGACCGTCACCTGCATGCGGATCTTCTCCTTTCTGGAAGTCGCGCATGAGTCCAAGTGGAGCGGTGTTATTTGCCTCTACACCCGGCTGGCTCAGCAGATTTTGCGCTGCAAAGCCCGGAAAGCTATACTCCAGCCCACTATCGGCGGGGCCGGTGTTCGATACGGTCATCGAAACGTCGCGGACCTCATTGGTCTCGATGGTTTCGGTGAACGAATCGGGCGTAAGCGCCAGTTCAGGGGCTGTGCCGGTTACGGTACTCGGCGAGTTGGACAGGTCGGATCCGTTCCCCAACACGTCAAACGCCTTGATAGAGAAGTGCACTTCCGTGTCAAACGGAAGGCCTTGCGCGGTGAACGACTCAGTGGTCCCCGCTTCTTGAGGCGGTGGAAGATTTTCAATGGGCGTAGCCGCCGCAAAGTCATCTTCCGTGTCGATCGGTCCATCGGTGCTGTAGCGAAGGTCGTAGCTAGTGGCCGTGCCTTCACTTTCAGCTTCGCCGGTGGCGGTCCATTCAAGCTGCACCGCTGCACCAGAGGCCATCGTAGGCGACACCACTGTCAGATCCGTGATGGGATCGGGCGGGGTGTCATCGGCAGTGAGTGCAGCATGCGCATTCACACGCGGGCCAATCGCTTCAGGCGCATTGTTGGGATCACCTGTTGCGATAAGACGCGCACGCACCTGATCCGACGTAAAGCCGGGCTGATTCGATGCGATAAGCGCAGCAACACCCGCTACGTGGGGCGAGGCCATCGAGGTACCTACCCAGATGTCGCCGCCATACGATCCTTGAGAGGTGTGAATGGTGCTGATTACGGGATGGTCAAAGGCTTCACCAGTCGGTGCTGATATTTCAACCCAGTCGCCAAAGTTGGAACCCGAGTATTTGCCGTCGTCGTGATCGGTACCGGCTACAGCCATTGCAGTCTCATAGAAGGCTGGATACCAATCGGCATCCGAGTTGCTATTTCCTGCTGCAACGATAACGAGTCCGCCATCCATAGGAGCGTCGGGGCCCCCGGCTTCTTCGGTGAAGTAGTCGATCGCATCGAGCACAGCTTGCTCAAAAGTGCCCGGCGAGGTGTATCCCCAACTATTGTTAGAGATCACGGCGCCGTTGTCGGCACCATATACCAGGGCTTCAGCAAAGCCTCCAACACT
The DNA here is from genome assembly GCA_964653015.1 of uncultured Rhodothermales bacterium. Classification (GTDB taxonomy): domain Bacteria; phylum Bacteroidota; class Rhodothermia; order Rhodothermales; family Salinibacteraceae; genus Longimonas. The sequence continues at coordinate 179 of CAZZCI010000415.1, read as the reverse complement.
TGCGCCGAAGGTCTGGCTAGTCATGATGCGCACGCCACTTCCCGGCGTACCGTCTCCACCGGCTACACTGGCAACGCCTTCACCGTTGTTGTTCGTTGCAGCGACTGTGCCGGCTACGTGCAGACCGTGGGAGTTTCCTTGCTCTGCAGGATTAACAATTTCCGGGCTTGATACGTTAT
>CAZZCI010000414.1:0-2386 GCA_964653015.1 uncultured Rhodothermales bacterium | reverse complement strand
CACCGGGCGAAGACCCAGTCATGGAAAAGGCAGCGGTAATCTGGTAGACTGGAGCGTGGTTGTGTGGCGCGGCTGAAAGTTTGAGGCGTTTAAGATGCTGGAATCTCTCCCCCTAAACCCTCCTCTGAGCTACGGTTTATACACAACGAAGTCGGAGAAGACCCGGAGTGGGTGCCGACGACTCGGTTTGGGGACGCTGGAGCGTCCGACCCCGCGTGGCGACGCGGAGCATCGCCACGAGAGACGAGATGGTGTCGCGTTTCCAGGTCATCCTGACGCCGCCAGGCGGAAGGATCTCAGCGCCATCCCTCCAGGCGTTCGGCACACCCAGTGCGCGCGGAAACTATCCCGTGGGCATTGAGCAGCACGGCGTTGAGATGCTTCACTGCGTTCAGCATGACTTGTTTAGCTGGCTTCACTGACCGCCCGAGATCTTCCCTGACAACGTAGGTGGTACTACTGCTCCCACAATATTCCAGACTTTGCCGTGTGACGACACATAGAAGCACATCGTTTTGACAGCCTCACTCCATGAATCTCCGCACCACGGCCCCGTTGGTTTGCACGCTCCTGATGCTGGCAGTCCTCCCGTGGTTTGCCGCCGATCCGGCCCGATGGGAAGGCATGGTCGGGCTCAGCATCATCGCTACGGTGGGACTCGCGTGGTGCTGGCGCACTGATAGGCTTACAATTCCCATTGTCTTGGGCGGCGCGGTGCTGCTGCGGCTTGTGTATCTACCCCTGGAGCCCGTACTGAGCGACGACATCTACCGCTATCTGTGGGATGCCCGCATCTGGCTGGAGGCGGGCACGAATCCCTACGCACATCCCCCTGAAACCGAAGCACTACAGGCGTGGCGCGACGACTGGCTCTACCCAAACCTCAACTCGCACGAATACCACAGCGTTTACCCGCCGCTGTCGCAATTCTTTTTTGCTATCGCCTATGCTATCGGAGGCGCATCGGCCACAAGCTACTACGTTCTCAAAGGGCTCTTCGTGGCGGTAGAGTTGGGTGGACTCTGGGCACTCCGCCATCACGTAGCCCCCCGGCATCTGATGCTCTACGCATGGCATCCATTGGCACTAATCGAAATCGCCGGTCAGGGGCACACCGAAGCCCTGGCGGTAGGAGCCGTGGGCGTGGCCTTCTGGGCTGCATGGACCCACCGCGCGCATCTTTCAGCGGCCACCATTGCATTTGCCGGACTCGCCAAGCTATATCCGTGGATCGCCCTCGCCTGGATCCTGCGCCGCTTTGGATGGAAGCCCCTACTCACCGCACTCGCCATCATCGGATTGGCTTTTGCGCCGTTCTGGTATCCCGCCCTGCTAACCGATGTCTCGCAATCGCTTCGCCTCTACGTCCAACTCTTCGAATTTAACGCTGGCCCCTACTACGCGGTCAAAGAATCGCTCTATGCGCTCACCGGCTCCGACTGGAGCAAAATCATTGGGCCGGTCTTTGGAACGCTCACATTGCTGGGACTGGCCGCATGGACCCTCCGTGATTGGTGGCGGCCTGTGTCGCTCCCCGTCTTTTTGGCCGGCGGACTCGCCATCTATCTGGGGCTAGCCACCACCGTCCACCCATGGTACTGGCTGGTTATCGGGCTCGCCGCCGTCCTCCACCCCGTCTCGCGCTGGGCCTGGGTCTGGATTGCCACCTTCAGCTTGGGCACGTACCTGTTCTATATAGACGGCCCCTACTGGATCTGGGTTGCTTTGGGGTGGGGCGGCGCGTTGGTGTTATTGGGAATTGGATGGATCCAGCAGGGAGGTCTTGCTGTGCCACGGGCCCGGCAAAAAGCACGCTGCTTTGCTGATCCGCTCCGTCGTCTGGCCCGCACGGAAAACCCAACCCTGCTTGACATTGGTTGCGCCGAGGGGGCACTGGGCGCGCATATCCAGCGAAAGTACGGCATTCAGGTCACGCTCACCGACCTCTCCGACGCCCGGCATGCCGACATCGATCTTCCGTTTCAGCGCTGCACCTCTCATCGTCTACCCTTCGATGACAATGCATTCGATGCTGCCCTGCTCACCTTCGTCCTGCACCATGCCGACGATCCCGAACGCACCCTGCGTGAAGCCCTCCGCGTGAGCCGTTCCCGTGTGCTGATTCTGGAGTCCGTGGCCTATCACCCGCTGCAGCGACGCCTACTCGGCTGGGCCGACGCCCTCGTGAATGCGCTCCGCTCGGGCGGTAGCATGTCCGCGCCTCATCCCGAAGTGTATCGCTCGACCACCGACTGGGCCGAATGGATCAACGCCCACGGGGGTACGGTGATGAGTGCGAGTACCGTTGATGGAATACTTCATCCGTGGGCGGTGCTGGTGGTTGAGCCGGCCTCCATCCAGCGTGAGAGTGCCGCCTCCGACACCT
>CAZZCI010000413.1:0-2386 GCA_964653015.1 uncultured Rhodothermales bacterium | reverse complement strand
CATCCACTCGTTCGGGCGGAAGTCGGTCGAGATGAGCCAGTGCGGACTGTTTAGCCCACCTTGCACTGCAAACGAGTGGGCCCCGCCTATGTCGAGCAGGTTAAGCGAGGCCTGCAGTCCGATCGGGTCGAGCGAGGCATTGGGATCCAGACCGAGCACCTCGTTCGAGAGCGGCGTAGGCACCCAGCCTACTTCAGCGGCTACGGCAAGGCGCGCTTCTTCGCCAATGGACCGCTCGGCCATGCTGTGGAGCGACACCGCCACGTACGTCTTCTCGCGATCCGGTCCGGTTGGCGCAGCGGCTGGAAGCACGCTCACATGCAGTCCGTGATGCACGAGCGGACCGACCGGGCGGCTGCTTTCGACCAGCCCAAACCATCCGATGTTACTCCCTGATGCGGTGAACCGTAGCGGACTTCGGAAGGCCGTGGTGGGCGGGCTTGGCGTGTGAAAGGCTGCCACGTGTGCGGTTTCGTGCGATGTGAAGCGGTGCTGCACGTGCACGCCGTCGGTCCACTGCACAGCAATGTTCGACCCGTCGTTGCGATGCAGTCCGCGGCCCATCATGTCAGGCAGGCCCAGTCCCAGGCGCAGGCGTCCCGCATCCACCTGCCACTGCTTGTTAGGCTGCCAGCGCGCAAACAGCCCGTCGATCCCAATGTCGCCCGGGGCATAGCCTCCACTTCCCGGATAGTAGCCGAGTCCACGCACGGTCCAGCCCGGCTGGGTGGAGGCAAAGCGGATGGCCCCCGAGGCATGTACGCTGCCCCACGATACCGGCTGCCACGATGGACGCACACGGAGCCGTCCCGATAGCGAGTGATCGTCAATCTGCGAACCGTCGCGCGCCTCCCCCCAGGTGCCGTAATAGCCGGTGCGCAGATGCGAGGTCACACTCCAGTCGCTTTGCGCCCACACGGTCTGCGCCCCGCTGCTCGCAAGCATAGCACCGATAAGCGCTGCGAAAAACACAAGACGAGACGGATTCAGACGCGCAGATGCAGGCTGCATGGGAAGCGATAATCATTTCATAACACAGAAGACAGCATAAAGCATACAGAAATAACGCATGAAAGAAAAGTCGCATCCCACAAAGCCTCTATGTATTTTTGGGGGCTTGCTCTTCCCACGATCATTCTACTGCCATGGCGCCCACGCTCGTATTCGACGTCAACGAGACGCTCCTCGACCTGAGTGCCCTCGACGCGCCGTTCGACGCTGCCTTCGATACGCCCAATGTACGCACCGAATGGTTTGCCCAGGTACTGCAGTCGGCGCTGGTTACGACGGTGCTCGATACGTATGCCGACTTTAGTCAGATTGCCGATGCCTCCCTCACGATGGTAGCCGCCCGCCACGACAGAGCACTATCGGAGGCGGAGCGTCGTGCTATCCTCGGTACGGTACGCCACCTTCCTTCGCACCCGGATGTCCCCGGTGCGCTGGAGCGCCTCGCCAGTGCCGATCTGCGTCTGGCGGCCCTCAGCAACGGAGCCCCCGATGTGTTGCACGCTCAACTCGACCATGCCGGACTCACCCCGTTCTTCGACGAGATCCTCTCCGCGCATGCCGTCCGCCGCCTGAAGCCGGCCCCCGACCCCTACCACATGGCCATGGATGTGCTGGGGGTATCCGCGTGCGACATGGGGTTTGTGGCGGCCCACACGTGGGATGTGGCCGGGGCGATGCAAGTGGGATGCCCAACTGCGCTCATTCTTCGCAGCGGCGTGGTGCCCGACCCGCTCGCTGCACCCACCGACCACACCGCAACCGACCTGAACGACCTGGCTCATCAGTTGCTTGCTGGATAGCAGCTGGCAGTCTGTTTAAAATAGGTGGATGCGACTCGGCTCCGTTTTCACACAATCACAGCCTAATCCGGCAACTTGTATGCAGGCACGGGAATACAACTGCTTGTAACAACAAGTATTCTTCTTCAGCCCGCTTTGCCTCCCATGCGCTATTTTGCTTTTTTTGCGACTCTCGTTGTCGGCCTCTTTCTTGGATCGATGAACACGGCCCAGGCCAACGACCCCAACGAACTGTTCGTCGTCGTTACCTCTGATGATGCGCAGACCCAGATGATGGCGATGGTACTCGCCAACCAATCCCTTAACCAGGGCGCCTCGGTGCGCGTGCTCCTCTGCGGCGACGGCGGACGTCTGGCGCTGGCTAACGAGGAGTTCCCGGTTTTTCAGCCTGCCGACCGCACTCCACAGCAGCTCCTGCAGCGCCTGATCAACGAGGGTAGCACCGTTGAGGTCTGCGCGATCTACCTGCCCAACACCGATGCCGACGAGTCGGATCTGGTTGAGGGTATCGGCGTCGCGCAGCCTCCGGCTATCGCTGAGCACATGATGAAGCCGACTGTGCGGTACTTCACGTT
>CAZZCI010000412.1:0-2391 GCA_964653015.1 uncultured Rhodothermales bacterium | reverse complement strand
ACGAGGATTGACACAGGCACTACCAGGCGCCAGCGCCATCTCTATGGGCGCTTGGCACGTCTGGTACGCGTGAGTTCGCTACGCATGGGAACTACCCATGGACACTGAGCAGCAGAGCGCCCCGACTGCAGGGCGTTGAGATGCTTCACTGCGTTCAGCATGACTTGTGTTGGGGGTTCGAGAGGCGTCGCCACCGAATCCCACCAGCGAACCCCACACAAAAAGTGCCCCCGGCCGATCCCCACCAAGGTGGCCGAGGGCACAAACTGCCAGGCTGCAGAACAGAGGCAGCCGCGATGTGCGACAGAAAAATATGAAACGAGAGATGGCACCACCGAGGCCGGGCTTCATCCGCTGGAGAGACTCCGCAAAGGAGCTTTCCAAACGGTTGTGAGCCGGGCGCCTCGTGTTGTGCAATCCCTTATTCGCATACCGCGCTGCTCCGTTGCCCCTGTCGAATATCATGATCCGGCGCTGAATTCACCACCGGCGGGCCGATATTCAGGCGCGCGATCGCGCGAGGGCCCCTTAGGTTGATGATTGTCCCTGCATCAAGCGGTGCAGGCTTCGCATCCGCCTAACGCAACCAACCGGTGACGCCTATGACCTGGACCATTGACCGCGCCCATTACCCGAAAGCCTCAGGCCGCTATACCGTAAGCGAGCACGCCCAAAAGCGCATGCGCCAGCGCGACATCGACCGCGCGACCATCCGCCGGGCCCTGCGCTACGGACGCGTGATCTACACCCGTGGGGCCGCGCATTTTGTGCTCGGACGCAACGAGGTGGACCGCTACGACGCGGTGCGCCCCTCTGACAACGGGGTGCAGGTGGTGGTCACGCGCATCAAGAACGGCACCGTGCTTACGCTCTACCGCAACCCCGACGAGCTGCCCCGGGCGTAGCATCCCCCTCGCGCATCCTGCCCAACCACCAAAGGGCCCTCCCGATTTGGGCAGGGCCCTTTTCAAATGCTACCACATGGCACTATTGCGCTACAGCCCGACCGGCTCGCCGAGCACGTCGAACGGCCAGTCTCCCTGGTACGCGCCTGGATACGTAGCCCGCACCTGAAGTGGCGGCAGGGACGTGGGCCAATCATAGCTGCTCGGGTCGGTGTTGATGCGCTGAATGTCGAGCATGCGCTTGGCCAGGGGGGTATCTTGCAGGCGTTGCCGGTACGCGCTGATCGCCTTGCTGACATCGTCGGCGGCAGTCCATGCGGTAAAGACGTGATCGCGGCCCGATGTGTACGTGGCACCGCAGAGTTGTGCTATGGCATCGCGCTGCGTACTGATGGCCTCTTCGTGCGCGTCGTCGTAAAATGTTGGTGCTGGAACGGCATCGGCATCTTCGGTAGAGGCGCAGTGTTCAGCAAACACCGCAAACGTAGCGGCCGTGGCGGCCGTCAAGGCACAGCGATCCAGCACCTCATCGTTGCTGAAAAACACCACCTCGGCGGTTCCCCTCGACGCATCCAGATCGAGAGTGATACGGTCCACCATGTCGGGCGTATGCTCATGCGGCCCCAGGGCAGCAACGAGGGCCTCCCGACCGTGCTGCCCTTGTGGTCGGTTGGCCAGCACCTCGTTCTCTTCGAGCAACCCACGCACCCGCGGAAACTCGATATCGACCAAGTCGAGCATGCGCCGCCATGCCGGGCCGTGCTCGCTGGGCATGGGGTAGAAAAATGTCGGATCGCGCTCCAAGGTAGGGTCGTGGACGAGCACATGGGTCAGGCGGTCGTCCGGACGCGCATGCACGCTGAACGCGGTCATCAGGTGAGCCCCCATTGTTTTGCGCCCGCCCGCAATGGAGCCGATGAGCGGAAACGCGTCGGGGCCGGTGAGCGACTCGACCACCGCATAGCAGATATTTGAGAAGCGCGTGTCGTCGCCCACGTTGCGGACATCCTCAAGCGGGGTCCCGTTCACCTCGGGCACATGATATTCAATGTCGATGGGGCCGTTCTGCCCCAGCACGTCGGTGCAGAAGGGCGTCCAGCGGTCGGCGGCGTGCTCAAACGGTTCGTCGTGAAAGGGATGCATGAGGCGCTCCCCCTGCAGCAGGGCACGCACGAACGTTTCGCCATGCCGCGTGGTGATGAGGTGCACCGTACGCGGCACAATGGTTTGCGTCTTGTGGATCTCGAAAATGGTTTCCGTGATGATGGCGGGCGACATGCCTACCACCGCAACGAAGTTATACGGACGGGGAGTGGCCATGCGACAAGAGGATCAGGGAGTAGAAGCGAGGTATCTCACGAAAAGATACCTACTTCGGCGTACAGGAGCAAGCGACTTTTGATATGGGAGATGCGAGCTGCGTGCCCTGCAACAAAAAAAGCGGCAGCCCCGCTATGGAGCTCCCGCTTCCGCACAATCCTCTTAA
>CAZZCI010000411.1:0-2396 GCA_964653015.1 uncultured Rhodothermales bacterium | reverse complement strand
GGGGCGAGCGCCGGGTTCAACCACAACATTCAGGGCTGACACACCACTACACATCAAACACCTACCGAGTAATCGTTGGTCAACCCATTTGGCCGATCGTAGACTTCACCGCAATCCATCCAGTTAATTCTATTTTCGTTGTATGATTTCCCGTTTGCGCTCCGTCGGAGCAGTCCTTCTCCTCACCCTGCTTTTCGGGTCGCTCTCTGCAGGGGCCCAAACCACTCCAGGTGCCTATGTCGGACACGATGTGCGCGGACCGACTGTCGAAATAGAAGCCGAGAATGCAACCGCACACATCACCTTCTACAGCGACAGCGTCGTTCGCGTTGACTGGACGCCCCCCAACACGCCGCGTCCCGACTCCTCGTTTGCGGTCGTGCAAGATCCAGACACGCATCCCCCGAATGTGCAAACGCGAGACGATGCTGTGTGGGTGCGGGGCTCCGGGATGGACGTGAAAGTGAAAACCGACCCGATGCATCTGCAGTTTGTGGATGCGAACGGCAATGAGCTCACACGTGAGCAAGACACCGGCTTCGGATACGAAGACGATGGTCGGATGCTGCAAATGCACCTCGACGAGGCCACGAACGTCTACGGCACAGGCGAGCGCGCGCCGACCTTTAACCTGCGCGGACAGGCGTTTGAGCTGTACAACACGCAGCACTATGGCTACGACGAGGCGCCCTCCACCATGAAGATCAACGTACCGCTGGCGGTTACCAACAGCGCGTATGCCCTCTTTGTGGATACCATCAGCCCGGCTATGTTCGACATTGGCGCATCCGAAGAGGATGTGTTCGACATCGAGGCAGAGGGCGGCGAGATCACGTACTACGTGATTCAGGGCGAGGACATCCCCACGCAGCTTGAGCACTACACCGGCCTTACCGGAACGCAGCCCATGCCGCCGAAGTGGGCGATGGGCTACATCCAGTCGCGGTTTGGCTACCGCACTGAGGCCGAAGCCCGCGAAGTTGTAGAAACCCTGCTCGACCGCGACTTTCCGCTTGATGCTATTATTCTCGACCTCGACTGGTTTGAGCACATGGGCGATATGGACTGGGATCGCGATGCTTTTCCTGAGCCATTCCAGATGATGCGCGACTTTCGGGATGAGGGCGTGAAGACGCTTGCCATCACCGAGCCGTATATGGTTACCAACGCGCGGCTCTTCGACAACGCCGACCAGGGCGGCTACCTGGCTACCGATGATGAGGGCGACACGTATCTCATCGAAGACTGGTGGTCATGCCCCGACGAAATCACAGAAAGCGAGGAAGGCTGCCAGGCTGGACTGCTTGACTTCACAAATCCAGCAGCGCGCGACTGGTGGTGGGGGCAGCACCCTATCTTTATGGGAGATGAGATGGCCGCGCTGTGGACCGACCTGGGCGAGCCGGAGAACCACCCCGAGGGGATGCGCCACCGCTGGGGCACTGCCCGCGAGGTGCACAACGTATACAGTCTGCTCTGGGCCCAGACGCTTGCTGAAGGCTACCGCGAGTGGCGCCCAAACGATCGATTTGTGAACCTGACGCGCGCCGGATCCGCCGGAATCCAGCGGTACAGCCCAATTCTCTGGTCGGGCGACGTATCCCGCTCCTTTACGGGCTATCAAGCACAGCCGCCCATGCTGCTCAACATGAGTCTGTCTGGGCTGGCGTACTATAGCTCTGACCTGGGCGGCTTCACTGGCGATCTGCCCGACGAGCTCTACACCCGCTGGTTTCAGCATGGCACCTTCACCCCCACCATGCGCCCGCATGGCAACGATAGCGATCTGACCGAGCCGACCGACTTCGGCACGTCCAAAGAGCAGACGCTGCGCGAGTATGTGCAGCTGCGCTACCGGATTATGCCGTACATCTACACGCTGGCGTACGAAAACTACAGCACCGGCATGCCGCTCGTGCGTCCACTGATGTTTGAAGATGAGTCGCTCTACAACGAAGACGAGACGTACCTCTTTGGGGATGCGTTCCTCGTGGCGCCCGTGTGGGAGCAGGGGCAGCGCGAGCGCACTGTGCCCTTGCCGGAGGGCAGCACCTGGATCGACTACTGGAGCGGCGACGCTTACGCCGGCGGACAGTCGGTCACAGTCGATGCCCCCCTCAGTGAGATGCCGCTCTTTGTGCGGGCAGGCAGTATCATCCCCAAGCGCCCGGTGGCTTCAAATGTAGAGGAACAGCCGCAGGATGTGCTGCACCTCGATGTGTATCCGGCTCCTGATCAGGCACGCCACAGTGCGTCACTCTACGAAGATGACGGCCAGACCCGAGACTACGAAACGGGCGCCTATGCTGTCACATCGCTTCACCAGAAACAGCACACGGTAGACGACGACCTGGTGCTTGATCTGAAAATCGGTGCAGCAGCGGGCACCTACGCCG
>CAZZCI010000410.1:0-2424 GCA_964653015.1 uncultured Rhodothermales bacterium | reverse complement strand
GCCCACCAGATGTTCAAACCTGAGGCGGAACCCCTTTGGCTGCAAATCGGTGGCTATGTATGCACATCTCCCAATCGGATATGTCCTTGGCAATGGGCCCGTAGCTCAGGTGGTTAGAGCAGTCGACTCATAATCGATCGGTCGCAGGTTCAAGTCCTGCCGGGCCCACCCTCTTTTCTTTTAGAGTCATTCAATTCAATGTCTTGAACTCATATTCAGTGACTATACGTGTCACAAATGAGTGGGTGAGGGCGGTATTTGTAACAGAAGTGGTCTATGTCTGTCATCTGTGTGTTTGTTCCCTAATCAACACGATGTGTAACAACTATGCCATTCGCATCCGACATACTTTTTCGTATATTGGGTGTGGTGAGGTCACACCATATTGAGCAATTTGCAGAATGAAACGGCCTTCTTTCTCAAACTGCATAAGTCATGTCATACCCAAACCCTCCGCTCAAAGAAGCGGTGTGCACGTTTGATTTTAGTGATGCTTCGGAGTGGGATCCAACCTATCAGGGGCTTATCTACGCAGATCTGAAGTTGGCGTATCCGATCAAGAAAACGGTAACCACCTATGGAGTCCGGCACCAGGAAGGAAGAGAAAAGCCATCTGTTGTCGAAGAGCCACGTACCCGACTACTTAGTGAGGATGAAAACAAGCTTGTGCAGATCGGTGAGCACCACCTGTCTGTGCATCGCATGACCCCATACAGTTCATGGAAGACATTTCGGGAGCGTATCTGGGAAGCATATAAGGCGTACACCGCAGTCGCTGAACCCGCACGTATTGATCGAATGCGGCTCTCTTACGTAAATGGAATTCACCTTCGCCCCGACGACGCGTTGAACGATGTTCTTGCAATGAGCATCAACTACGATGAACCTCTATCGGCGGGAAGCCATGCTTTCTTTGCAGGCGTTGCGAGATCCTACAACGAGGAAAACATTTTGAACGTAGAGCTTAGCAACTCGCGATACGACAAGCATGATGAGGTGGAAGTGAAACTCGGAATCACCTACGCAAAGACCGTCCCATCGACAACCAACGACACCGTCAAACTTTGGATGGACAAAGCACACGACGCCATTGAAGAACGATTTGAATCGCTGATCACCAATGCTCTTCGGAGCCGGTTTCGCCAGCAATCTGAAAACCAAGGGTAACCGTATGAAATCGATTCAAGGCCCACTCGAATCAAGCGAGCGTATCAAGCCTGGACGGACAATGACTGTCCGTACCGCGACAATTCGTCCTTGGCAGACCTCTGGTGAATTTGTATCTTCGGAGGATTCGATATATTGGCAGGTAAGTGATCAGGTTGATGCACTTGCAAGCACGTATGAGATTGCCAACAAAGATGTATTACGAACTTGGGCTCTAACACACCCTGATGCTTTACTGGCACTGGGGCAAATTCCCAATGTCATAGGCATACATTTTACAGAAGCAGACCTGAAGCTTGAAGTCAAAAATGACCCGGAAGAGTCAGGTACTCCACAGCTATATGTGCGTATCGTGACGTCAATGCCTGTTTCAGAAGCAGTCGATGCGTTTATGCACGTAAACGAAAAGCTGGCCTCCCGTCTACGGAAAGTGTCAGATGGGAATATAGTGTTGACCTACGATGTAATGCCCGCCTGAGACAAGTGCTTGTTCCATTTCGTCTCTACCTCTATGACCTTTGACTGGCACGCATATCTGGACCTTGCTGAGCAACTCACGACGAATGGCACGAGCAAAGAGGCTGAAGCCAAGAACCGTGCGGCAGTGAGTCGGGCTTACTACGCTGTGTACAATATAGCGCTGAGGCATGCGCCTCCATCTGTAACAAAACGTGGGGGCTCCTCGCATCGCCGTTTAATTGACCACTTTGATAGCAACGGACACCATAGCATTTCCAACCTGCTGGAGACAATGCGAGACCGTCGCAACGACGCTGATTATGAAGGTAACAAATATAGCACTCATCCCGGACAGTGGAGGATGGCAGCTGAAACAGCTACAGCAGAGGCGCGGAAGACCCTCGCGAAAATAAGTGAGGAGCTAGCATAGAAGATGGTAAACCCGTAAAGGCTTCAAGCCAACTTGCCGTTCTTGTGTGCAGAACTTGGACAAAAAGAACGCAACGTTCTCTCAAACCGCCCGTCACAAAACGGGGCATTCTTTGATACCGTTACTCCGCACTGGATAGGCCTTTCGAGATCCCGAGCGCCCCGTCAAGACTGATTGCGCAGTCGGTCCAGTTTGCGGCGGACCCGGGTGCGGCGAATGGTTTCTGTGGCGGTGTCGATGACAAACTGAACGCGTGATTCGTCTGCTCCGGCGGTGCGGATAAGGCGAAGCACAGTGCCCTCGGTGGCTGCATCGGGCAACCACCTCACCGGTACAGGCCACGTATCGTTCGGCCCGTACTCCAGGAC
>CAZZCI010000409.1:0-2429 GCA_964653015.1 uncultured Rhodothermales bacterium | reverse complement strand
TTCCTGCTCCACGACACCTACGGTTTCCCGATCGACCTGACGCAACTTATGGCCCGCGAGGAAGGGCTCACCGTGGATATGGCGGGCTACGAGCGCCTCATGCAGCGCCAGAAAGAGCGCGCCCGTGCGGCTTCGCAGTTTGCCACCGGTCCCGATGCCGACGGCGACTGGCACACGGTGTCCGATGGACCGCGTTCTGAGTTTGTGGGATATGACGCGCTCAGCATCAGCGACGCCCAGGTCCGCGCCGTGCGGACCGTCACAGACGAGGATGCCGGTGCCGCCGCGCAGATCGAGCTGGACCGTACGCCGTTCTATAGCGAGAGCGGTGGACAGGTCGGCGATACCGGCACGCTTACGCTGGGCGACGACTCGGTGCGCGTCCTTGATACGCAGCGCATGGGCGACCGCATCGTGCACATGGTCAACCGGCTACCGGAGTCGCTGGACGGTCACGTGCAGGCCCGCGTGGATGCCACGCGCCGCCAGCACATCAAGAAGCACCACACCGCCACGCACCTCTTGCATGCGGTGCTGCGGCGCACGCTGGGCGATCATGTGCAGCAGAAAGGCTCGCTCGTAGCCCCCGACCGCCTGCGGTTTGACTTCAGCCACTTTGAGGCCGTCACCGACGACGAGCTCCGCGCGATGGAGGTGCAGATCAACCAGGCCGTGCAGCGCAACATCCCGCAGCAGGAGGAGCGCGGCGTACCGATGGAGGAGGCAATGGAACGCGGCGCCACGGCGCTCTTCGATGAGAAGTACGGCGACGAGGTGCGCGTCATCACCTTCGACCCGGACTTCTCGATGGAGCTCTGCGGCGGCACGCACGTTGATGCCACCGGCGAAATCGGACTCGTGCGGCTGCTTTCGGAAGGCTCGGTCGCTTCGGGCATCCGACGGATTGAGGCGGTAGCGGGTGACGCCGCGGTCGATTTTGTCGAGCAGGAGCTGGAAGCGTTAGATCAGGCCCGCAAGCAGTTTCAGGGATTGCAGCGTCCGCTCGCCTCTGAGATCGCCGCCCTGAAAGCCGAACGCGACGCCCTGCGCGATCAGGTGCAGGACCTGCAGCGTGCGCAACTGGCGCAGCATCTGGATCGCATCATTGCGGAGGCCACCAAGGTCAACGGCATTACCGTGGCCACCGGCACAATCGGCGAGGCCGACATGGATCTGCTGCAAGACCTGGGTCAGCAGCTACGCGATCGACTGGGCGCTGGAGCCGTGGGCGCGCTTGGCAGCACCGATCCCGAAAGCGAGAAAGTGTACGTGGTGGCTTCTGTTGCCGACGATGTGATGGCAGCGCACGACATCAAAGCCGGCGACCTGGTGGGTGACCTGGGCCGCCAGTTGGGTGGTGGTGGCGGGGGACGTCCCACCTTCGCCTCCGCCGGCGGGCACCACGCCGACAAGCTCACCGACGCGCTTGACGGCGTGGCCGATTGGGTGCGGGGGCGGGTGACATGAGGTGTGTTCAGGTCAGTGGGCGGATGCGTGCTTTCTCGGCGTCCAATACCACGAAAGATGCGCTTAGGCGTTCAGGGTCGCGGCTGAGCAGCGCTCGTAGCTGAGATATTTTGAGCGCCCGCTCCTCTGGGGCAAAGCGCAACAGGATAATTCCCTGCATGGGACGACCCAATCGGTAGACAAGTGTCCCAAAATCTTTATCCTCCGTTAGCAGGATGCGTTTTTCATTCCATGCTTGTTGGAGCACTTCGAGGTCAGAGGCCCCACACATGGATTCCAGGACGTACGTCACGTCGCAACCTTCATCGCGAAGGGCTTTAACAAGTCCGGCATCGCAGCATTCATCTGCCAGTAGCTTCATGGCGACTCTTCCGCAACAGGGACTACCGTCTCATCTGCCATATAATCTGCTGCGAAGCGGACGGCGGCAAAAATATCTTCTTGCGCCAGATGAGGATGGTCCTCGAGAATCGATGCGACGGTCTGCCCCGCTCCCAATTTGCGAAGAACGTGCTCCACGGGAATCCGGGTGCCCTTAATGACAGGCTTCCCGAACATCACATCCGGATCTTTGGTGATGCGGTCATGCGCCATGATGTTGAAGATGGTTGTGGAAGAACGGAGAATCCGAACCAAGACCTCTGCGAGTGCCCTTTATGTGAAGATGGGCACAGCCATGCATGGTTGAATTTGATTGTCAATTAGTTTCCAACGACGTTTTTCGTTCCCAGGTTCGCCTGCGTGATGCCGCCTCTCATTTAGGGGATTATCCCGTAGCCGTAGCATTCTCGATTCAGGGCGAATACAACCGGTCGTGGGTCTATTGTGCCGGATTGTTCACAATGTACTGGCAGATGGCCTGGAATTCGCGTTCGTTACGTACAATGCGGTCGTGATACCGGGATGGCCATGCAAAATCGGGGGCCCCGGCCCGCCGGATGCGTTTGGTGCAGGCGGATTTA
>CAZZCI010000408.1:0-2460 GCA_964653015.1 uncultured Rhodothermales bacterium | reverse complement strand
GCCAACATTGTCATCGCGAGGAGGGAGCCCTGCGACTGACGCGGCGCTGTGAGCGGCAGCGAACGAGTACTCCTGGGATGCGATCTCATGCTGTTGATTGGGCGGCTGCATCCATTCTGGAAGCAATGAGATTGCTTCGCTGCGCTCGCAATGACATGATTGTAGATTTTTCTCGGTACGTTAGGAGACACATGCGTTCCCCAAAGATTGACGTGTGACACACCAGTAAGTGACCTCAACAATGGTTTTCGGGATTGCCGGAGGGATTTCGTATAGTCATATAAATCAAACACTTATGTGAAGCGTGGCACCGTACGAATGAGAGCGTGTATTAAGAACGTCTGGACGCACATGATGCCGCTTTGAAACGCATAAAACCCCAACTTCGTGCCTATCTTTACTTACGCCCCTCCATGCGCAAGCGCTTTGCCGAAGCATCGAACACGCACTCCGAAATATTGGCCTGGCTGACCGAAGATACGGACCGGGCGGTGAAGTGCGCTGCCGCACGCAATCCAAACACCCCGATGTACGCTCTGCGTCGCCTTGTGAACACAGCGCCGTTTGCGGTCCAGCAGGCGGTGCTCCGCAACTTCATGGCGCGTCGGCACTTTGATGGGCTGATGCGCTGACGACCGTGCGGTACCGTGCAGGCAGGCTCCCACGCAACGAACTGATGCCATGCATCCGCCGTCGCACAACAATGCTCCCTGCTGCACACTTTCGAAAGCAAAAAACGGAGCGGTGAGACGAACGGCTGTGCTCACGGCACAGTGCAAAGACAAGAGCAGCCTACTGGTAGCCGCGCCCCAGCATCCCTACGTCGCATCCACCATCGCCTCAATCCGCTGCTTATCGTCGGCATCAAACGATGCGCAAGCGAAGAACGGGGACGCCTGCCACGCACGGAGTTCGTCGGTACGGGTGTCTAACTCGGACTGTAGAGTCTGGAACGCTTTTTCCGTCGATGTGTCGTTGCATACTGCCTGCAAAACGGTTTGCCGGGCTTCCAGGCGATCAAACACACCGGCAACTGTAGAATCGGCGTTAGCGGCTTCATACAACGGAAGCACTTGTTCATGCATCGCCGCAAGGAGCCGGCCCTCGCGGGTACCTGACATGTGCAGGTCGTGCCACATGAGTGTACGAATGCCCGTAGATCGTTGCATGCGTCGCATCGCATACCGGGTCTGTGTGGGATGCGGCGACAGGTTAAGATTGATGACGTGCACCGCCTCTGCCTGTCCGTAGTCTAAATCTTTGACGATGGGTAACGTAACAAGCACAGGAGCCTCTTTCGTATCCAACTCAGCTTGCACGCGTGTATGATGCGGCTCCTTCTGGTAGAAGCTATCGTTCATCACGACCTGATCATGCCAGGGCATATCCGCGCACGCATCCTGCAAAGCCCGTACGATACAGGGGTAGCGGGCTCGCACAATAATCAGTGTGTCTGGTTCGTCGGATCGGATTTGGGCGATCAATGTGCGCGCGGTTACAACGGTTGCGTGGGGATGCAGCGTCTGGGCCCTCTCCACGAGATTCGCAATCCAATTCAGCTCATCCTCAAACATCGCATTTGGGTGGTCATCGGCAATGGCCCGCAGTTCCTCCTCGGACCTCTCCGCCTGCCACTCGCCCGCAAGCAGCGTTTCGGCCTCTTCGGACAGCGGGATGTCTGCGTTCACCGTAATCAGATCTACGCGTTCCTCCAGAGCACCTGCAAACGCCATCGGTTCTGCCATCAGCACGCCCGTCATGCCCCCCGTCATGCCCCCCGTAAAGTTATCAGACGTGGCATTCATCACCGGATAGGCATTGCGGATGTATGCGGCAGCTCTTGTATGAAACGCATGCTCTGCCCCCGATAGCTCCACTGCAACCGATCCATACGAAAGCTCGGGTGGTGTCGGGTTAGCATCTACCACTGTAGCCGGACTACGACGCACAATCGGGAACTGCAGGCCGCCCTCGCCCCGCTGCATCATGCCAGGCGGATCCAGCAGTTCGATCAGGTCCCAGAACGCCGCGGGGCCTTTCCGATGGGGCTGCTCACAGCAAAAGATCTTGGCCTGGGCATTGCGAACGGCTTCGGCAGCGTAGGCGGCTCGACTTTCCGCACGCTCGTGGTCTTGCAGCCGGTCCAGGGCCTTCTCTACAACGACCACATCCCAGGGCGCACACACCAGATCGCGTCCCCGGTCGGCACACGTCAGCATACTCTGTGGCACAACGATGCGTTGCTGGGGCTTACGCCATAGATTGGGGTCCTGGCGGTGCTCATCCACCCACGAATGATCGGCCCATTTCATATCCAGCCCAAAATCTCGGTGCATGGTGCGCCCCCACTCGGCATCGGCATTGGATGCTGGAATGACCAGCACACGATCCGCCTGCCCACGCAGTGCCAGCTCCTTCAACAGCGCCATCGCCTGGGTGCGCCGCCCCAGATCGCCGTCA
>CAZZCI010000407.1:0-2469 GCA_964653015.1 uncultured Rhodothermales bacterium | reverse complement strand
CCACACGCATCACTCTTCTCGTATTGCTTGTATGGGGAGGCGCCCTGCTGACGCCGTCCGTAGCACCGGCGGCTCCCATGCCAACGTCGCTCGCTACGCTGGAGTACGGCACCGAGGGCATGGTCGTGGCCGCACATCCCGCAGCGGCTGAAGCCGGACGCCAGATGTTGGAGCAGGGCGGTAACGCTGTGGATGCTTCTGTAGCTGTCGGGTTTGCGCTCGCGGTCGTCTTTCCACGGGCCGGCAACCTCGGTGGGGGCGGCTTTCTGGTGCTGCGCCAGCCTGACGGCACCGCGCTTACCATCGACCACCGAGAAACTGCTCCCGCCGCCGCTACACCCGATGTCTACCTGGATGCGCAAGGCAACGCGGTTCCAGAACGGAGCCGCCGCGGCCACCTCGCCTCGGGTGTGCCCGGCACGGTCGATGGGCTGTTGCACGCCCTGGAGAAGTACGGCACCCTCTCCCGCGAGGCCGTGCTGGCGCCCGCCATCGATCTGGCCGTCAACGGATTCGAGGTCCTCCCAACGCAAGCGCAGGCCCTCAACCGCGCCCAAGATGACTTCAATGCCTTCGATAGCACGCGCCGCTATTTTGGAGATGATTCCGACCATGGCGGACGCTACGAACCGGGGCAGATCCTGCGCCAGCCCGATCTGGCAAACGTGCTCATTCGCATCCGCGAGAACGGACGCAACGGCTTTTACCGTGGACCTACCGCCGATCTTATCGTCGCTGAGATGCAGCGCGGCGATGGGCTCATCACGCATGACGACCTGGCCTCGTACACCTCAGTTGAGCGCGAACCGGTCGTATCCACCTACCACAACCACCGCGTCCTGTCGATGGGCCCGCCGTCTTCCGGTGGCGTCGCCCTGGCGCAACTGCTAAACGCAGCCGAAGACCACGACGTGGCCGAATACGGACTCAACGCCAGCGCCACCATCCATGCAATGGGCGAGGCCATGCGCCGCGTGTATGCCGACCGCGCCGAGTGGATGGGCGATCCTGACTTTGTGGAGATGCCCATTGACGGACTTTTAGACCCGGCGTTTATGCACACCCGGATGTCAGATGTCGATCCCAACCGCATCACTCCGAGCGATTCGGTGTCGCATGGCGTGCCCGCGGGCGCTGAATCGATGGAGACCACCCACTACTCGGTCGTGGATGCCGACGGACAAGCCGTGAGCGTAACGACGACGATTAACAGCGCGTACGGCTCGAAGGTCGTGGTGGATGGCGCCGGGTTTTTCCTGAACAACGAGATGGATGACTTCAGCCTGAAGCCAGGCGTGCCCAACCAGTTTGGCCTGCTCGGATCCAAACGCAATGCGGTGGCCCCGAACAAGCGGATGCTCTCCTCGATGACGCCCACGATCGTGGAAGATCCCGACGGGCGCTTGCAGCTTGTGATTGGCTCGCCGGGCGGGTCCACGATCATCACGACGGTGTTTCAGGTGATCATGAATGTGATTGACCACGAGATGGATATCGAACAAGCCATTACGGCCCCGCGGTTTCACCACCAGTGGCGTCCCGAAACCGTCTGGCTGGAGCGCCACGGCTTTCCGCAGGACGTGCAAGAGAACCTGGAAGCCCGCGGCTGGCCGCTCAACGTGCGCAGCCGGTGGGGCCGCGCGCACGGCGTGCACATCCAGTATGATGATGACGGCACGGCGACCTATCATGGCAGCGCCGATCCCCGCTTGGACGGGGTGGCGGTGGGGCTGTGAGAAAATGGTTTTGATTTAGGGGTGCCTGGAGACCGTTTGGTCAAAGTGAATCGCAGGCTGTTTCCCTACAACGACAATCTCGAACCGCAACGTTCAGATGAGCCCTACACTGCCGCACTGTCATACGTCAAAGTTTGGGTGAGGCGGAGTCAATAATCCGACTGCGTTGTCAGGGGGAATCTCGTCTCTGCGGCGCTGGGGCGTCTTGGCCGGGATGACTATAAGCGTTGATAGCTCAAGCTTTAACCTAAGATTCAGGCGTAACACAGCAGTAGTACTCTGTCACAGCCCAATCTTCGGGTTGCAACACCCCCGTCTTAATGATGTCATCTTGAGCGGAGCAACTGCGTCTAGCAGGTGCGGAGTCCTGACACGAGCGAAGCGACTGATGAACGCAGTGAGTAAAGATCTCCCTCGAAATGAGCAGGGCCACTCGATCGATCAGAGCCTGCTGAGCGTCGGGGAGATGGTTCGACGTGCTCCGGGCTGGGCCCGTCGCGTGCACTCTAAAAGCACTTCTTCCCTGCGGTCAGGGCGCTCACCATGACAGGTTTTTTGGAAGGGGGTTGGGATACAGAGTTTCGGACGGTCTCCATACCCTAACAATCAGGTGTGACAGAGCAGTAGGTGCCTCCTCTGAATGTTAGGGACCAACATTGTCATCACGAGAAGGGAGCCTGCAACCGACGGCGGCTTCGCGTCTACAGAGCGTTCATGCAACGGCTTCAGTGGT
>CAZZCI010000406.1:0-2470 GCA_964653015.1 uncultured Rhodothermales bacterium | reverse complement strand
CGGTGGCTGTACAATGGGCCGCTCACCGACAGGCTATCGTCACGGGCGTATGCAGTCACCGCAACATCGATCTGGCACGCACACTCGGAGCCGAACAGGTCATTGACTACACCCGCCACGACATCACCGCGCAGTCTGCGGCCTTCGATGTCGTGTTCGATGCCTTCGGCAACCTGTCGCTGGCCGATGCGCGTCTGATTCTTCGCTCGGGCGGACGCTTCGTAACAACCGACATTACACCTACGCGCCTCATCGAAGGCCTCACTTCGCGCCTGCGTCCAGGGCCGCGCAGTCAGGTTGTGGTGGTCAAGCCCAGCGGTGCGGACATGAAGCACATCGCGGATCTGCTCGAGAGCGGCGCACTCCGTCCCGTTACCGATCGCACCTTTCCGCTCTGCGAGGCCACCGCTGCCCACCGCTACAGCGAAACCAAACGCGCCCAGGGGAAGATCGTGCTCGTCACCGACCGCGGTGATGCGTGATACCAACTCCGCATGCTTCGTTGGCCTATGCAGGTGTGGGTGTATGAACGGCTTTCCAACGGGCCGAGAACGTTCGCTTTCAGTCCCCGGCTACGGGACATGATTGGAGCAGATCGCCTCTCACTGCAACATGCCCCTCCCGATAGGTGTCATGGTGAGCACGCGAAGGGACCCTGGGCCCGGAGCACGTCGAACCATTTCCCCGACGCTCAGCAGGGCTTTCGGGCGCACGGCTCTGCCGACCTTGCAGGAGACCTTTATTCACTGCGTTCATCAGTCGCTGCGCTCGTGTCAGGACTTCGCTAACGCTCCGCTCAAGGTCAAAGATGGTGAAGGTTGGAGCACGTTCGGAGTGGCGGGGATGCAAACGCATTGAAATTGCTCACCGTCACCCCCACCCGGCGAAACCCCTGTCCGCTCGACGGCTACGCCTGATTGTCGCCCCCAACGATCAACCGCCAATATGTCGTCTGCACCTCCAGATCGTTCCCCCACCCCCTTTATGCGCCGTCTGCCCGGCTTCTATGGGTGGACGATCCTGGCCGCCGCCACATTGGGCATGGCCGCTACCCTTCCCGGGCAAACCGCGGGCGTATCGCTCTTCATCGAAGGGTTTGTTAACGACCTTGACCTGTCGCGCTCGGTGGTTTCGTGGGCCTACACCATAGCCACCGTCACCGGGGCCCTGGCCCTCCCCTACATTGGTCGCCAGATGGATCGCATCGGCCCCCGGCACATGGCGGCTCTGGTAGGCGGAGGCTTCGCCCTAGCCTGCATGGCCATGAGCCAAGTCACCGGTTGGGTTACGCTCTTCATCGGCTTCTTGCTGCTGCGTGGACTCGGGCAAGGAGCACTCGCGCTCATCAACAACCATGTGGTCAACCTCTGGTTTGAGCACCGCCGCGGATTTGCCATTGGGGTGCTGGGGCTGGGAATGGCTGGCGCCACCGCCCTCTTTCCACCACTCATCGAGCAACTCTTGCAAGCCCATGGATGGGGGCCAACCTACGTCATCCTCGGCGCCATTCTAGGAATTGGCGTTATTCCACTGCTTGTGCTTCTCTATCGGAGGGAACCCGAACAGTTTGGACTTCACCCAGACGGCCTGTCTGCATCGCCCACTGCCGCCGACGCATCGGATGCGCCGTCGGGTTCCGTGCAAGACAGCGCTCCCATTCAAGGGCTTGCCCTCCCCGATGCCCGCCGTACCCGCACGTTCTGGCTGTTCATTGCTGGGGGGGTGTGTAGTGGCGGACTGGGCACCGGACTGCTGTTCCATCATTTTGCCATTATGGCCGAGGCTGGAGCCGAGCGGGCCGCTGCAGCGCAGTTCTTCGTCCCGTACGGCGTGTTCACTGCCCTCTTTACACTCGGCATGGGCTGGCTCATCGACCGCATGGCGCCGCGCTATCTGCTGGGCATACTCATGGGCGCCTATACGATTCTGATGGGAGGCGCTCCACTGGCTACCACTCCCGCATTGGTGTGGACGTACGGCGTGATTTTTGGCGTGGCGCAGGGGACCCAAAATGCATTGCTGGGCAGCGCCTTTGCGTACTATTTCGGACGTGCCCATCACGGCAGCATCCGCGGATTTGCGGCCACTATCTTTGTAGCGGGGACCGCCCTGGGGCCGGTGCTTTTGGCGCTTGGCCCCGATGTCTTCTCATCGTTTACTCCAGTGCTTTGGGCCAGTGCCCCCCTGCCCGTGCTGATCGCTCTTGCCGCTTGGTGGGCCGAATACGCCCGCTGGGACGAACAGGCTCTCGTAAACGGCTCCGCGCCTAGGGCGTCATGACGTGCGTCGATACACTCAACGGGACGGCGTTCCGTATCATGCCAAACGACGAGCGATCTCCTTGACGCATACCGGTCTGCCCCCTTGCACAAGATGCAGGCGCTCTGCTCGTCAGTTGGTTTCTAAAACAACTGTACGATACGCCTGCATCGTGGGCTCGATGACGGGCGCGGGGGTGGAGCGTGCCATT
>CAZZCI010000405.1:0-2483 GCA_964653015.1 uncultured Rhodothermales bacterium | reverse complement strand
CACGTCGGTCGCAAGCTCCCTCCTCGCGATGACAAGGTGTAAACGTATTTTTGCCGACTTAATCTTAGTTCCTCGTGTTCATGCTTGTAGATACACACGCCCATCTGTACCTCGACCGCTTTGATGACGACCGCGAATCCGTGTTGCAACGCGCCCGCGATGCCGGGGTGGGCGCCATTGTGCTGCCTGCCATCGATCTCCTGTCTATTGAGGCGGCGGTTGCGCTGGCTGAAGCTCACGCCGACGTATTTGCGATGACGGGTCTACACCCCTCTGCTACTGAAGACGCATCCGAGGCAGACATGGTCACGGTCGCCGAGTGGTGCGATCATGAGCAGGTGGTGGCCATTGGCGAGAGCGGCCTCGACTACTACTGGGACCGCTCGTTCGACGACCGGCAGCAGCATTTCTTTCGTCAGCACATTCAACTTGCCATCGAGACGGAGCTGCCGCTGGTCATTCACAACCGCGAAGCCACTGCCGATGTGCTGAAGATTCTGGAGGAAGAGCGCAGCGCCCACCCTCAGGGCGACCGGCTGCATGGCATCTTGCACTGCTTCGTGGATGATCTGGACACGGCCCAGCGGGCGTGGGACCTGGGCTTTCACATCGGACTGGGCGGGATCGTCACGTTCAAGAATAGCGACCACGATACGCTGCTGCGTAACATTCCGCTGCAGCAGGTCGTGTTAGAGACGGATGCGCCGTATCTTGCGCCACAGGCCGAGCGCGGCGCCCGCAACGAGCCGGCCTTTGTGCGCCACGTGGCGGCTTACATGGCTTCGGTGACCGACCACGACCTCGATACCGTGATTGCCCAGACGACCGCCAATGCCCAATCGATCTACAGCCTCCCCGATCCGCTCCCACATCCTGCATAACCTCCTGATTTACAGCCTGCTGGTGAGCATGCTCGTGCTCTTGGCGCATCCGGCACATGCGCAAGAAACCGTAACGGGCACCGTGGTGGATGCGGAAACCAACGATCCGCTCCCGGCGGCGAATCTCGAGATTGAAGGCACCTACACCGGCACCATCACCGGTGAAGACGGACAATTTGCGCTCACGCCGTCCAGCTATCCGGCTACCCTCGTGGTTCGGTTTATCGGATACGACACGTACACGCGCACTATCGACGCGCCGCCGTCGGAGCCGATCACGATAGCGCTGTCTCCGACCACCCTCGACCTGGACGGCGTTACGGTGTCGCCGCCCGATCCGGATAGCCTCATGGCCGCTGTCATCCAGCAAAAGCAGACATGGTGGAATGATCTGGAGTCGTTCGAAGCCGATGCCTACAGCCGCTTTACCGTGCGCAACGACACGGGCATCGTCTCCATGCAGGAAACCCACACCCGCGCGTTCTGGCGCGCCGCCGACGGCTTTCGCGAAATCGTGCTCCACGACACCTCCACCGCCAATGTCGAAGGCCCAGCCAACGATGCATTCGATGGCCTCCCGGCAGCGCTGCTTGTCACCAATCTCTATGAGGACGACGTAGAGGTTATGGGCCACACGCTTCGCGGCGTCACGCATCCCGACGCGCTCGACTACTACACCTTTTCGCTCGACTCCACCCGCGTACTCGATGATCAGCGTGTCTACGACCTGCGCGTAACACCCCGCAGCCGCCTGCAATCCGGCTTCGAAGGGCGCATCTCTGTGCTGGCAGATGAATCCGCCCTGATCGAGGCCAAGCTGACCCCCACCGAGTCGTTCATGTTTCCGCGGCCCGTGCAGGATGCCACCGTGCGTATGGAGCAGCAGTTCTCAAACTTCGGGGGAGACGCCTATGTACCGGTCGATTTTAGGGCCACCTACACCCTCGATGTGGGGATGACCGGCCTCTTCAGCATGCCTTCGCTGCAAGTCGACCAAACGTCCCAAATTAGCGGATATGAAATCAATGTGTCGTTGCCCGACTCGCTTTTTGCGGATACGCAGCAGACCCGCTCTGACTCCACGCATGTAGCCTGGGCCGACGCTCGCCGCCCTACCGCCACGCCTCCAACCGCACGAACGGTTCCACTCACGGCTGATGAGGACGCGGCCCTTGCCACCATCGACTCCACCGACACACTGGCCGATGCCTTTGAACCGAGCGGGCCACTGTCCCGCGTTGTTGACTTCAACGTAAGCGCTGGTGCCGAATCAGGTGCCGAAGGCAGGGCTTCTGGTCTGCACAGCGATGTTACCCCGTTCGGGCGTTATAATCGCGTGGAGGGCGGTGCTGCGGGACTCCGAACGACGCTACGGTGGCCCGGTATCGCATGGCCCACTCGCCTGCGAGCAGAGGGCGGCTACCGCACTCAGGATACCGGCGCCTCGCACTGGACCTACGGCGGGTCGCTCCGCACGCACCTTCCCCTCGGCCTACGCCTCGATGCGTCGTATCATTACGGCATCGATCCCCTCACCGACACACGCTACTACGGACGCACGCTGAATACGCTGTGGGCGCTTAACGGCGTAACGGATTACTT
>CAZZCI010000404.1:0-2495 GCA_964653015.1 uncultured Rhodothermales bacterium | reverse complement strand
GGATACCCCACATTGCTATCCCACCCATACTCGGGGTGCTCCTCGTGCAGCGCATGCATCATCGCATCGCGTTCGGTCTTGGCAATGATGGACGCCGCCGCAATAGAAAGGCTGGTGGCATCTCCCTTTACAACTGCCTCGTGCGGACACGGCGGGTCGTTGAAAGATTTATTGCCGTCAATGAGCAGATAGTCGGGGCGGGGCACGCAGTCGTCGGTGGCACGCTGCATGGCCCGGAGCGCCGCCTGTAGGATATTCCAACGGTCAATTTCTTCGGGCGAGCAGATGCCTACCGCCACGGCAACGGCCTGCTCCTCGATGGCCGCACGGGCGGTTATACGCTTTTTCGCAGAGAGCTTTTTGCTATCGGTTACCGTGGGCAGCGACACATCATGCGGCAAAATCACCGCGGCCGCCACCACCGGACCAGCCAGGCAGCCGCGTCCGGCCTCATCCAGCCCGGCGATGCGTGAATATCCAGCGTTCCATAGCGCATGTTCTTTGTCGAGCATTACACAGTAGACAGATTCGGGCAAAAGATGGATATGCAGGGTACGAGTTGAAAAGGGGGCTGTCCAGCACCGCGTCTTAGTTTGCCAGAAAGTTCGAGTGCGGTGCTGGGGGCGTGTCGCACCTGTCGCAGACACCTCCCTTCAAGTCATTCCGATCCAGAACAAGAATTACGTAACCAACACGCAACAGGCTCCACACAAGGAATCCACCCCTCCTTTTGTGTGTTGCAACACAAGAAATCATACGCTCTGCTCGCCCCCGTACTGCTATGTCCACAACCACCGCCTCCAACACGCCCACCATTCGCCTGCGCCGCAGCGACGAGCGCGGGTTTGAGGATTTTGGCTGGGCCGATAACTGGATGACGTTCTCTTTCGCCAACTACCACGACCCCGAGTGGGTGCACTTTGGCCCGCTGCGCGTCATGGTGGAGAACCACATCCAGCCCCATGAAGGCTTTAGCGCGCATCCACATCGCGATGCCGAGATCCTGACGTACGTATCCTCGGGCACACTCACCCACGGCGACAACCAGGGCCACACCGCCGAAATTACCGCTGGTGAGATGCAACTCATTAGCGCTGGAAGCCGTGGCATGGTCCACTCCGAAGAAAACCTGCACGACACCGTCGAGCACAACTACCAGATGTGGTTCGTGCCCGACCGCGCGGGGACCGACTTCTACTATGGACAAAAGAAGTACACGCCCGCCGAGCGTCAAGGGCAGTTTCGGTGCTACGTCTCGCCCGATGGACGCGGCGACACCATGCCGATCAATACGGATGCGTTCGTGTACGCCGGACTCTTTGCTCCGGGCGACACTGTTACGCATCCGCTTGACGCCGGACGCGGCGCCTGGGTGCAGGTGGTTGAGGGCGAGCTCACCATAGAAACCAGCCCCGACACCCTCGCCCTGCACTCCGGCGACGGGGTAGGCCTTACCCACACCGACGCGCTCAACCTCGCTGCTACAGCCGACAGCGAAGTGCTTCTGTTTGATGTCCGTATGGACGTACCACGTCTTTGGACGTAGCGGCCAACCAGCGCTTACGGATGAGAATCGACATGCTCAAGCTGCTCCCAGATGTCTTCTTCCCAGTAGGCGGTACGCAGGGTTTCTACCAGACTCATCTCAAACTCGACATCTTCGCCGCGCACACGTAAAAGCGTGCGATCGTCTGTAGTGCTGCGCCAGTACGTCATTTCGGATACATCCATCGCCGTAACCAGACCGGGGACGGCGTCTTCGAACGCCACAGCGATCCGCTCGCCTTCTTCTTCGAGATGCTCCAGAGATACTGTTTCGGTCGCTTCACGGGTGGCGGTGGCGCGGACAAACGAGCCATCGTCGCGCATCACGTGGAAGACGCGCTCGTCGTTATCATCAAACGTGAGAGCACGCATCACAACCGGCAGTTGAGCCGGGGTGTACGCGCCCATCTGGTAATTGAAGGTGCGATCGGTGTTGCCATAATCATCACTGCGCATCATAAACGAGGCGCTTCCCGACGCATCCACCGCTAGCTCGCGATAGATGTTCGAACACCAATCGTAACTGGTAAATGATTCTTTGAATGGACGCAAATCGGACTGCCGGGCGTTGACCACGAAATTCTGTTTGCGCTCGTACGACCCCGCGTCGATTTCCTGAAACAGGCTATACTTAAACGCCGCCTCGCCGTCCATCTCCCCAACCGCTTTGGTTTGATCGGCCACGCTGTAGTCATGCTTGACCAGGTAGCTTCCCACCATGAAAGACTGCGACACGCCCTCTTCGTATTGCGTGTGGTTGCGTTCGACATGATAAAAGGCCATCTCGGCATTTCCATCATCCCACATCGTTGCCGTTAGAAAGTCCTCATCCACAATCGGATCGCCATCGGGCGACTGCATCGGGCCTAGATCGTCATTTCCGGCACAGCCTGCCACGACGATCGCCGCTGAAAGAAGAAGGAGCAACACGGTTCGGTGTAGCATGGGGC
>CAZZCI010000403.1:0-2499 GCA_964653015.1 uncultured Rhodothermales bacterium | reverse complement strand
CGGAAATCATATATAGCCATGGTGGGATTTAACCGTGGCGTTTTGTACCTTTCAGCATATCCATATTCTGTACACCAACCTACCTGTTGTATGATGCCTGCTACCTGTACCCGTCTGTCCTCCCTCGGGCTTGCGCTCGCACTGCTGATAGCCGGACTCGGCTACACCTCGCCCAGTGCGCATGCACAGTCCGAAACCGATCTGACCGCGTCTTACGAACGCGCCGAGGCGTTGCTAAGCTGGAACCTACAAGACAAGGTATACCGCAGCAGCGTATCACCCAACTGGTACACCGATGACCATTTCTGGTACCGGATCGATACGCCCGAAGGACATGAATTTATTCGTGTAGATGCAGCGGCTGCCGAACGCGCGCCCGCCTTCGACCATGAGGCGCTGGCTGATGCCATAGGCGAAGCCCATGACGAGCTCGACGACATCGACCCCGGCGACTTGCCCTTCTCGTCGTTTGAGTACACCGACGACGAATCGGCGATCACGTTCACTCACGATGAACAGCGCTGGCAGTGCGACATTGACGCCTACACCTGCGAGGTCGAGGGCGACGACTACACAGCCGACTTGCCTTCGCATATCACCTCGCCCGATGGCGACCGTGCTGCCTATATCAAGGACCATAACCTGTGGATGCGGGATCTGAACACAGGAGAAGACACACAACTCACCACCGATGGCGCCGAGCACTACGGCTATGCCACCGACTCGCAAGGCTGGCGCAGTTCCGACATGCCCATCCTGAAGTGGTCGCCCGATGGGTCGCGCATTGCTACCTACCGCCTCGATGAGCGGAGCACCCCCCACATGCATCTGCTGCGCATGGAGACTGGACGTCCCGAACTGGAATCGCGTCCCTATGCGATTCCCGGCGACCCCGACGATGTGGTGCCCATGCACGAACGCGTCGTCATTGACGTGGAAGATCCTGGTGTGGTTGACCTCGATATGGAACCCGATCACC
The DNA here is from genome assembly GCA_964653015.1 of uncultured Rhodothermales bacterium. GTDB lineage: Bacteria > Bacteroidota > Rhodothermia > Rhodothermales > Salinibacteraceae > Longimonas. The sequence continues at coordinate 1,520 of CAZZCI010000403.1, read as the reverse complement.
AGCGCACCTCCAGCTGTTGCGGGCTGTCTCGGGCTGGCGAGCTGGCTGATGTCGAGTGGAGCGACGACAGCGAAACACTGGCCGTGGTCTCCACCTCGCGCGACTATAACACGGTAACCCTCCGCCTGGCCGATGCCGAAACCGGTGCGGTAGAAACCCTCTACAGCGAGACCGATGAACCATTCTTTGAGTCCAACCTGCAGTCACGCGGCGTCCCCAACTGGCGCGTGCTCCACGACCACGACGCATTCATCTGGTTCACCCGTAGCGACGGATGGGGGCACCTCTACCTGCACGATCTGGAAAGCGGCGAGCAAATCGCACGGCTCACCGAAGGCAACTGGAACGTGATGGATGTGCTGCATGTGGACGAAGACGACGAAACAGTGCTGTTCTCCGCGGTAGGCCGCGAAACTGACCGCAACCGCTATCACAACCACTTGTATCGGGTAGACTTCGATGGCAACAACATAGAGCTCCTTTCGCCTGAAGCAGCCGATCACAACTTCAGCGTGTCGCCTACCGGAGCCCACATCGTAGATACGTACTCCACGTACGACACACCGCCCGAGTCGGTCTTACGCGCCTCCAATGGCGATGTAACCATCGAACTCGAATCAGCGGATGTATCCGAGCTCAACGAAACCGATTGGCAGCCCCCCGAGCACTTCACCGCGATGGGCCGCGATGGCGAAACGGAGGTGCACGGCGTACTTTACAAGCCGTCGGACTTCGACCCCGAGTCGTCCTATCCCATTGTGAACTCGATCTATCCGGGTCCACAGACGGGCAGCATTGGCACACGCAGCTTCACCACGAACCGACGCGGACAGGCGCATGCGCTGGCCGAACTCGGGTTCATTGTCGTGCAGATTGATGCCACCGGCACCCCGCTCCGCTCAAAAGACTTCCACACCAAGTGGTATGGCGACATGGCCGATAACGGCTTGCCCGACCAGCGTGCGGCCATGGAGGAGCTGGCTGAGCGTTACGACTGGATCGACCTTGATCGCGTGGGCATGTATGGCCACTCGGGCGGCGGTTTTGCGACCGCAGCAGCGCTGTTCGATCACGGCGACTTCTTCCACGTAGGCGTGTCTGGAGCTGGAAACCACGACAATCGTGGCTACACGTTCTACTGGGGCGAAAAATACCAGGGGCTGCTCGATGAAACCGAGGACGGCGATACGTACACCAACCAGGCCAACCAATTGCGTGCGGACAACCTGGAGGGCGATCTGCTCATCACGTATGGCACGATGGACGATAACGTGCACCCCAACATGACACTGCAGGTCGTGGATGCCCTCATTGAGCACAACAAAGATTTCGATCTGATTGTGATGCCGAATCGCAACCACGGGTACGCGAACGAGCCGTATATCGTGCGACGCACGTGGGATTACTTTGTAGAGCACCTGCTTGGTGAAACGCCACCCACGGAGTACACCATTGAGCGATAGCTCACGTACTACTGTGTCACCCTGAATGTTAGGGAACGGAGACCATGCCAAACTCTG
>CAZZCI010000402.1:0-2500 GCA_964653015.1 uncultured Rhodothermales bacterium | reverse complement strand
ACGCTACACGCCAATGGATATAGTTCGCTGTATCTAAAGCGCTATCCTCTGTTAAGATTCTTGAAAGCGCTTACGCGAAACAGGGCGCAGTGCACTATTATGTCTCCTCGTTAGTTAGTTGTCCAAATATTCACAGAGTCAGGTTTGGATGCTCAAATATCTACACTGAGGCATCCAGAAAAGTCGTTTTGTGTAAACACCTGATTTGACATATAGCTATCAATAATCAATCTGAGACAACTATTCGTATGCAGGGGGCTGTAAAAATGAACGTCCTTCATTTCCTGCTTGACATTAACGGAAGCGCTTCCTACACTCTAACTAAACATTTGCAATTTTCCAAACACAAGAAAAGGAGCGGAATGCTTCTGTTTGGATGCACAGACGGGATGCTTACAGAGATACGGTGACTGCTATGATGCAACGATGGATAGTATTTGGAGTGGCGCTACTCGTAGGGGCACTACTGGCCCCCTCAACCGCAATTGCGCAATCGGGAGCGCTTGAAGGCGAGGTGCGTGATGCCGATACCAACGAGCCGCTTCCCGGCGCCAACGTAGTGCTAGAGGGAACCTCACGCGGTACAAGCACGGATGCCGACGGCTCATATCGCCTATCGGATATAGAGGTGGGGGCGTATACGGTACGCGTTTCTTTTGTGGGGTACGATGCCGCCACATTTGAAGTGGAAATTAATGCCGATGCTACCACACAGGGCAACTTTGTGTTAGAGCCGCGCACCTTTCTGGGCGATGAGGTTGTGGTAACGGGTTCGCGTCGTGCTGAAAAGGTGCTCGATTCGCCAGTTAACATTCAGGCTGTTTCGGCTGATCAGCTACAAGAGAGCGGCGGCGGTTCTTTTCTCTCCGCGCTTTCCAACCTGAAGGGGGTTGATTTTGTGGATGCCGGGATCAACAGCCAGGGCATCTCGGCACGTGGCTTCAACAACCACTTCAACACGCGTATGCTGTCGATGACCGATGGCCGTGTGGCCCAACTACCCGGCACGGGATTGCCACAAGGCAACTTTTTGCCCACCTCCCAGCTTGATGTGCAGAGCATCGAAGTCATCGTAGGCCCGGCCTCTGCGCTCTATGGTCCCAACGCTCATACTGGCGTGGTCAATGTCATCACAAAAGACCCATGGAATGAGTCGGGGATCGCGCTTGACCTTCGTGGTGGCGAAAACGACCTATTCGACATAAACATGCGCGCGGCGGGCACCGTGAACGATGCCTTTGGATGGAAAGTAACCGGTCAATACTTAACAGCGACTGACTTCCAGCCCGAGCGTACGGAAGACAGTGCTGCACAGCCGGCCCCTCACTACTACAGCGGCTTTTTCGAGGGCGACCTAATCGACAACGACTACAGCATCGAATCGATTCGGGCTGAAGGAAGCCTGTACTATCGGTTTGCCGACGACTGGATGCTCGAAGGCAGCTTCGGATTTTCCGAGAACGACAATCTGGGCCTGACGAACACGGGCCGCAATCGCATTCTCGGATGGCAAGTCAACTACCAAAACATTCAGCTTAGCAGCAGCAACTGGTACGCACAGTTCACGCGCACCGGCAACGACGCCGGCGACACGTACCAGATCGATGGACTCGGTGGCGCGGCGTTGGCCTTGATTGCTGACGACCAAAACAACATCAATAGTCTTGGGGATGTTGACCTACCTGCGCTTCGCGAGGCCAACCGCTTTGTGGACAAAGGCGAGTTGTTGGACTCCGAACTGCAGTACTCCAACGAGATTGGATCGCTCGAATTCGTCACAGGTGCTCAGTTGCGTCAGTACAATCCTGATTCAGAAGGCACCTTCCTGGCCGATGGAGCCGGAGAAGACATCAGTGCCACCGAAATCGGCGGATACGCGCAGGCCGACTATTACATTGGTGAGAACCTCCGACTGAACGCAGCTGCCCGCGTTGACGATCACAGCACCTACGGCACGCAGTTTAGTCCGAAAGCTGCACTTGTCTACACCGTTGCTCCCGAAAACAATATCCGCATCGGCTACAATCGGGCGTTCAAGAGCCCCACGGTCTTGGAAAGCCACTTGCTCATTGATCAGGTGCTACGTGGCAATGCCGACGGCTACACGCTGCAAGACCCTGACGGCAACGTCGTTGATCAGGTCGACCCGCTCTCTCCCGAGGAAGTGAACTCAATTGAACTGGGGTACAAAGGTCAGTTGAGCAACCAACTCTTTGTAGATGCAGTGCTCTACAACTCCTGGTACACTGATTTCATCAGTCCGCTTAGTCCCGTTGCCGATGGCGTAAATGTAATCGCATTCGAGCCTGACGGAACCCCGGTTGGCCCGCTGTTCACATACACAAACTTTGGAGAGGCTACCGTGCGTGGTGTCGAACTCGGACTCAATTACTTTGCCAGCGAGCAGTTCAACCTGTCGGGCAATGTAACGTGGACGGATCTATCTAGCTTCGAAAGCGGCGATGCCAACGAGGACCTCGAACTGAACGTGCCCGAGGTG
>CAZZCI010000401.1:0-2502 GCA_964653015.1 uncultured Rhodothermales bacterium | reverse complement strand
GGGATGCGGCTCCGGGGGAGCAGGTGGGACCGTTGGCTCTAATGAAGATAGCGGAGAGGAGGGCATCAGCGGTGTGGTAGCTTCGGCTGTCTCTTCGGTGTTGGATTCCGCCTCATCCGCCAGAAGACCGTTCGATGCGCAAGCGGCCAGCCCCAGAGTTCCCAGAAGCAGAACCGCTGTGAGGCCCAATCCCCAGCGAGGGCGCACCGGTACGGGGGCATCGCCCTGCAAGATGCGTTGCACCCGTGCCAGAAGCGATCCGTCGGCTGCCGCTAGTCCCCACGATTGCTTGGATGCCGCTAACTGGCTCAGCGCCGTGGCATACGTAATGCGATCTGCATCATCTGCGATGGCAAGGTCGTCACAGCACCATTCCCGCTCGCGGGTGATTTGCGCGGAGAGCCACCACACGCCCGGATGGAAGAACAGCAGCGTTTCAGCAAGGCGTTGCAAAGCGTTAACCAGCATATCGTTACGGCGGATGTGCGCCAGTTCGTGTCGCAGCACCATTTCTACGTGGTGGGGAGGCATTCCGCTAAGGAAGCCAAGTGGGACCAGAAGAACCGGCTGCCACCATCCGACAACCATCGGACTCGACACACCGGCTGTCCAGCGCAACGGGACCGACGTTGCAAGACCCATCTCGTTGGCATAACGACGTACCTGCTCTTGCCAGTGCGCAGGGGTTGGTTCGCTTTGCGCACGAAGACGACGCGTCCACCACCATCCACCCGCCAGGCGCAACGCAAACCCTGTTGCACCCAGCGCCCATATTGCCACGGCATAAGGGAGGTACGGGGCCAGCCGCGTCTGATAGGACGCCACAGTGCTTGAAAGCGTACCAGCCTGTGACTCGGAGGCGGATTCCATGTCCATCTCGGTCGCATTCAATTCCAACATAGACTCCACCATAGCAGGGGGAGGCGCAGGAGTCGTAGCTGGCTCTGCCGTTGTGGTAGACGCTTCGCTCTCGGGAGTATGCATCCACCATGTCGTGCCAATGGGAGCGATGAGGCATGCGGCAAGTGCAGCCACGGCCACACCATGACGCACGGTGGCGGCTTGGTTACGAAGCAGCCAAAGAACAACGGCAGCGGTGAGGGCCAGCGCAGCGCCCTGCCACATCGCATGCAGCAGCATCCACCCCAGCATGTTTACAAGGGCATCAGAAACGAAGTGCGTAGGTAGTAGCGTCATGAGTCGTTTGGGGTGTCATCCAGAGCATCTTGGATCATTGCACGAATGGCCTCCAGTTCGTCCGCATCGATGTGTGAGGCGTCGAGCGCCTGCAGCACAAGCGACTGGGCCGACCCTCCGAAGGCCCGCTCGGCAAGGTCGTCAATGAGACGTCGCTGCGTGGCGTCGGCCTCTACCGCAGCCCGGTACACATGCGCCCGACTCGACTCATCACGATGGACAAGTCCCTTGTCATGCATGATCTGCAGTTGCTTGAGCACGGTGGTGTAGCCGCGATCGAAATGCTGCTGCACCTCGCGCACCGTTGATGGGCCGTGGGTCCACAGCACCTGCAGGAGCGCTAGCTCGGCATCGGTTGGAATGGGCAAAGAGGAAGCCATAGGCATGCGTGACATCTTGGTACTACGAATCGCTTCGTATTATAGTACGAAAATGTTCGTATGTCAAGTTGAGGCACGAGAAAAAGGGTTTTACATTTGTTTTTCAGTGGATTAGGACAGTTACCCGTTACACCAGGGCCAGCATGCCGATCAGTCCTGCAGCCGCTGCCATCGTGCCCAGCACCGTGCTACCCACTACGTAAAGCAGCATCTTGATCGCCTCATCGTCGCGCAGGTACGCGGCGGCTTCGACCATCCAGGACGAGAACGTGGTGTACGCGCCCAGAAATCCTGTGCCGATGACCACATGCCATGCGGAAGGCAATCCCCAGGCGAGGGAGGCTCCGGCTATGCCTCCCGCCAGCAGCGACCCCAACACATTTGCCAGTACGGTGCCAAGCGTGCTACGCCGGGTGAGGCGCGTGGCAAAGAGTCCAGTGAGGTGACGGGCCAGCGCCCCAAAGGCAGCGGCCACGCAGACAGCCAGATACATCATGGAGTAGGGAGAAGCAGATTATGCATAACGACGATCGGCAGCAACGAGGCCCGACAGGGCAGCCAGCAATCCGAGTATCATGCTCGCAGAGGCGTAGCCAAGCGCCACGAGAGAGCGTCCGGCCTCAACCAGGTACACCAGGTCAAGGGCATAGGTCGAGAAAGTAGTAAACGAGCCCAGAAGTCCGGTGGTCAGAAACAGACGGAAGTAGATATGCCTCGGATGCGCATGCATCAGCCAGCGTCCAATCCACCCCAGCAAAAACGCGCCCGCAATGTTTTCGGCAAAGATGATCCAGGGTATGTCGCCGGGTTCGTAGGGGGCCAGAAGAATAAGCGCATAGCGGAGGCCGCCTCCAACCGCCCCACCTGCCATCACGGTTAGTCCGACAAGAATATGTTTGCGCACTGCGAGTCTCACTAAACGAAT
>CAZZCI010000400.1:0-2517 GCA_964653015.1 uncultured Rhodothermales bacterium | reverse complement strand
GACTCCGCACCTGCTAGACGCAGTTGCTCCGCTCAAGATGACAACATTTTAATGGGGGGCAACCCGAAGATTGACCTGTGACAGGGCAATAGACTCATCGATACATTCATCGTAGGCATCGCGTTATGGCATCCACTACGCCAGTTGTTTTGTTCTGGAGCGGAGGCAAAGATGCAGCGTTAGCATACATGGCGCTTCATGCATCGCCAGAGTACCAGGTGGTTGCGTTGCTCACCACCCTTAGCGGCGATGGCGAATGGGTTCCCATGCATGGTATTCACCGAGATGTGATTGCGAGGCAAGCGAAAGCGCTTGGGGAGATGTGGGTTCCAGTCGCGTTGCCCGACCAGCCTTCAAACGAGGTGTACGAGTCGGCCCTTGAACAAGCGTTTGCAGAGCACCTGCCGGATGTGGTGTCCGTTATTGCATCAGGAGATGTTTTCTTGCAGGATGTGCGCGACTATCGGGCGCAGCTCATTCGGTCGTGTGGATACGAGCCGCTATTCCCGTTGTGGGGATGCGATACGGCTACCTGGATCGACCGGTGGACAGCAGCCAAGGGCCTGGCTCGTGTGAACAGCGTGGATCCCAATCAACTGTCTCCTGCGTATATCGGACGCCCGTACGACGCGGCGTTTGTTGCTGATCTACCAGCTGCTGTGGATGCTGCAGGGGAAAAAGGGGCGTTCCATACGGTGGTTACGGACCTTGCGCGTTTTGCAGGGCCCGTGCCGATTCGGCTGGGCCCCCACGACGATAGCGGACCCACAACGTATGCGCCGGTGCTCCTCAAAGCGGAGCAAACAACAGGCACACGGTAGGCAGTGTGCGTTGTCTTCCTTACATACCAACAGGACGCATGGCCAGCGAAGCCGTGCGTCCTGCTTTGGTATCTTCTATGATGTCAAGCGTGAGGCTACAGCCGCACCAGCTCCACGCGGCGGTTGTTCTGCCGGCCTTCAGCGGTGTCGTTGTCGGCCACGGGCTCTTCCTCGCCCATGCCAACCGCTTCAAGCCGGTCGGCTGCAATGCCATGCTGGTCAATGAGGTATTGCATAACCGACTGGGCGCGCTGATCACTCAACTCCATGTTGGCTTGCGCATCGCCTACGCTGTCGGTGTGCCCTTCAATGCGGAGGCGCAGATTGTCATGCTGCTCTAGCATGCGTCCGATTTCGGTGAGCGTGCCTGTGGACTCCGGGCGGATACTGGCACTACCGGTGTCAAAGTACACGCCTTGCGTGGATACTCGGCCATCGGCCATGAGGCGGTCGTAGAGTTGTAAACCGCCGCCTGCAATTCGGATGTTGGTGATGTAGGTGGGACCGCTATCACGACCACGGAGATTGAAGTCTACGAAGTTGTTACGCTCAATCTCCATGTTTGGAATGTTGGCTACGCGCTCTTCTCCGACATACATCGTGCCGTATGTGCCGTCTACAGCAATTCGAATGGGTACGAGCTCGTCGCGGTAGGTATTGACTTCTCGCGTACTGGACATTGGGCCCATAACACCCGAGCTTTGCGACTCCAATGCGAAATAGGAGTGATCATCGCCCTCTTCAGAGAGATATACCTGCAGCCCTCGGGGAGCACGACCGCCGGAAACGTGTGCGTCAAACTCAATTGTGAAGCGCTCGGGCAGCACCTCGTCGAGTTCCACACGGAAGCGGCTGGGAGAGGATGAACCAGCCAGAAGGCGTTGGCCCTCCCATTCGAGGATTTCAAGCATACCTTCCTGAAACTCAAGCCGCTGCGGGAAGCGTCCGATGGTCTCGTTTTCGAACGCGTAATCAAACAGGACCTGATCACCCGGCACGAAGTCGTAGTTCGCCCAGGCGCCTTCGCCGGGGCGCGGGGTGTCATCGGCCACTTCGGCGTCCACATCTGCGGCTTCAACGGCTTCAGCGGCCGCGCCTTCTTCGTCGCCATCGCGCACTTCAACGACTTCACCCTCGTCATCGGTGATGATAACAGGGTCGCCATCGGCCTCAGCCTCTTCGATGCACGTTTCATCGGTTGCCGCACACACAACGGCATCCTCCATCTCGTCAAGAAGTGCATTTACGGCACGCGAGGTGACGTCTTCGGCACGGTCTTCCACTTCATCCTGGGCACGATCACGCACACGATCCCAAATTTGCCCGTGGGCTGCGTCGGCGTACAGGCCGCCGATAAAAAGAAAGGAAAATACAAAAACTACGGTTTGCTTCCACATAGCTGATTCATGAATATCTGTTATCAAGGGGGACGGGGTACACTCTACAGAGCGCATTATGTACAAGACGGAGGACACCCGGAAGCGGTTCTGGATATGCGATGTTGGCTTGCAAGCTATTGCTGCGTGACATTTGAATCTTAGGGTGGTAGAGCGTGAGCTGCCAACCCTCATAGTCATCCCGGCCAAGGCGCCCCAGCGCCGCAGAGCCGGGATCTCCCCCGACAACATAACTCCGCACCACCCAAACTTTGATCTGTGACACATCAGTAGTTCTCTGTCACACCTGAATGTTATGG
>CAZZCI010000399.1:1254-2530 GCA_964653015.1 uncultured Rhodothermales bacterium | reverse complement strand
ACGGCGGTGGCCAGCGTTCCGAAGTAGACCCACTCCTTCATGGCTCGGGGAAGCGGGAGCACCAGACCCGCCGCTGCTACCATCTTTGCTACACCAATGACGATGAGCATGTACGGGGGCACGCCCATCGCCTCAACCGTTTCAATGAGGGGATGCCCGTGTGCAATGGCGAGCGCCGCGGTGCCCAGGGCTCCCATGATGAGGGCCAGCAGTCCCGAGAGGCTGCGCTGCAACAGCGACGGGGCCGAGCGTGCAGCCCCTGAGCGATGCACTATATGATACAGCGATGGCAGTCCAACGGTAACGACGACAATGACTGCAACAGATCCTGCAATCCACACGACGTCACTGGCATAGGTGGAAGTCAGCGGGTTCAGGCCTCCGTATATGATATGGAGCATGCGCCCGGCTGCTCCAACAAGCAAAAGCCCGACGGCCCCGGCGATGCTCCACAGAAGTCGGGCCATAGTGCTGAGGGAACGGCCGCCCTGTGCGTCGGGGCGGCGCATTCGGAACAGCGCGTACGACAGGATAAGCACACCCAGACTGACACCCGGAGCCAGCAGGCTCCCTATGGGGTCGCCAGCCATGGTGTGGGCAAGCATGGCGAGGCTGAATGTGAGCGCAAATCCGACATAGGCCCACTCTTTCAGAAACCGAGCTACAGGAGCCACGAGCAGCCCGGCGCCGATGAGCTTTGCTGCGCCCAAGAGCCACCGAAACGCATCCCCAAAGCCCAAGGATGCAAACGTGTCGGCAGGCGCATCGGTGACGAAGTAGAGCGTTCCGACTGCGGCTTGCGAGAGCGCGAGGAGTCCGGTGACGACCCAGTAGGCCCAGAAGGAGAACGTGCGGTTCGGTGAGAAGGGCATGGCTGCGAAGCTAAAAAAGGAGAACAGCGCGAGATTGAATGTTATGCAGGCGGAGGCCAGACCGATACGCCGGTTACGCTACTCCAGTGCGTAGATACGTCCGTCGTGACTGCCGACGTACACTACGCCTCCGGTCACCGCGGGCGAGGACACGACCGGGCCGCCGGTTTCAAACTGCCATGATACGGAGCCCGTGGCCGTGTCCAGCGCATAGAGATGCCCGTCGGTGCTGCCCACATACAGCGTCTCATCCGCCACAGCAGGCGAGGAGCGGATTGCCCCGCCGAGTTCGGCCTTCCACTGCACGGCTCCTGTGCGTGCATCCAGCGCGATGACATGCCCGGTTTCCGTGCCGATGTATACGGTTTCGTGGGCCACAGCCGGGGATGCAGCGATGCGGGGAA
>CAZZCI010000399.1:0-1154 GCA_964653015.1 uncultured Rhodothermales bacterium | reverse complement strand
ATTGAAATCGGGCATGGTGTCGAACGTCCATACCGGCGCCCCGGTGATTGCATCCAGCGCGTAGACGACACCTTCATTGGTTTGCGTGTAGAGCATGCCATCGGAGACAGCCGCCGTGGCACTTCCTAATGGCCCATACGTGGTCATTGCGGATGCAGCATGTGTAGATGCATGCGTAATTGGACGCGTAGACTGTGCGGTGTCTCCGTTGCGGCGAGCGGAGGGATCCGGCGCCAGGTCCTCCTCATCGGCCCGAATGCTCTCGCCCATCGGGTTGGGGAAGAAGAACGGCGGTCTCCGTTCGGCGTCGGTGAAGCGCCACCGTTTGCTTCCGTCGCGGGCCTGGAGGGCAGCGATGGTGCCAATGCGGTCGGGTCCAGGTGGATGACGGCTCGACTGCGTGATCGGCCCTCGATAGGTGGTGACGGGATGGCCGCTAAATACGGTGCCCTCAGCTACCGTGGGAGCGTACAGATACGTCGGAATCAAAGGCGAGTCGTCCCATACGTTGGATCCGCGATCTGCGGTTAAAACAAGAAGTTGGCTGCCTGTAGTGGTGTACACGCGTCCCTCATCAACAGCAGGTGCTGCAAAGAGCCCCGATGTGTTTTCATTCCAACCGTACTCGTGTTCACTCGCGTTCCAGCGCACGGCGCCTGTTGCCACGTCTAATGCTTGCACCCCCACATAGACCACGCTGTCGGCCACTGTTGCGGAAGCGGCAATAGCCTCATCGCTCACTTCTGCTTCCCATTGCACCGCGCCTTGGTCCGTATCCACGGCGTAGAGGGTGCCGTTCTGCGCGCCCACGTACAGCGTGCCGCCGACCACTGCAGGCGACCCGTGCACCGGCGCTCCGGTATCGACGACCCATTGTTCGGAGACGTCAGGGCCCGACGGTCCAGGTCCGGGCATCCATCCGGTGCGGGCGGCGTTCCCGCGAAACGTGGGCACATCGCCATGTGGAGACGGAGCCGATTGCTCAGCAAACGACGGGTCTGGATCGGGCGCGCTGCGGCATCCAGAGAAGACACCGACCCATAGACTGCCCACCAAAAGAGCCGTCAGAACGGACAGGCGGTCAGCGTACGGGGAAGAGGGCGAGCGGGTGCCGAATGAAGGCATCATAGATCGAGCGCGAATTAGAAAATAAA
>CAZZCI010000398.1:0-2531 GCA_964653015.1 uncultured Rhodothermales bacterium | reverse complement strand
CCGACCGAGGCGGAGAAGACTTCGAGCCGGGCTTTACCGTTCTCGATCTCTGCACGTTTAAGGCCAATCCGCAGCGCGACAATACAAACTCGGAAGCGGCTATTTTTGTAAGCATGGCCAAAGAGTTGGTGCTTATTGGAGGAACCCACTACGCCGGAGAAATTAAGAAGTCGATTTTCTCGGTGCTGAACTACATGCTTCCCGAGGAAGATGTACTTCCTATGCATTGCTCGGCTAACGAACGCGACGACGGTACTACCGCTGTGTTCTTTGGGCTTTCTGGTACCGGCAAAACAACCCTTTCGGCCGATGCCAACCGTACACTCATCGGTGACGATGAGCACGGATGGAGTACGGATGGCGTGTTCAATTTCGAGGGCGGGTGCTATGCCAAAATGATTGATCTATCGCCCACGGGCGAGCCGGAGATCTACAACACCACAAAACGCTTTGGCACCATCCTCGAAAACGTGATCGTAGACGAGGACACGCGTACTCCTGACTTTACGGACGACGCCATCACGAAAAACACGCGAGGCTCGTATCCCATCGACTATATCCCCAATGCGTCGGAGACGGGACAAGGGGGGCACCCCGATCATGTGATCTTCCTAACCTACGATGCGTTTGGCGTGCTGCCGCCTGTCTCTAAGCTAACTCCTGAACAGACGGCCTTTCACTTTCTATCGGGGTATACCGCAAAAGTGGCAGGGACGGAACGTGGAGTGAGCGCGCCTAAAGCCACATTCAGCACCTGCTTTGGAGAGCCGTTTATGGTGCGGCATCCGACCGAGTACGCCGAGTTGTTGCACGAAAAAATCGAGACGCACGGTGCCCAGTGCTGGCTCATCAACACCGGATTAACTGGCGGGCCGTACGGCACTGGAGAACGCATTGACCTGGCCCATACCCGTGCGATGGTCAATGCTATCCTTGAAAACCGTCTGGATGAGGTGCCCACCACCCCCGATCCGGTGTTTGGCATGCATGTCCCCACCGCTGTACCGGGCGTACCCAGCAAGGTATTACAGCCTCGCGAGACGTGGGACGACCCCGAAGCATTCGATGCGCAAGCCCGTAAGCTCGCAGATATGTTTGCCGACAACTTCGAAAAGTACGTCGATTACGTCGATCTGGACATGAATAACGCCTTGGCTCCAGCATAGCAAACCCGTTCAGATCCAAGGGGATATTACGGGTATTCCGACGGGAGGACGTGCGCAAGCAGGTCCTCCCGTTACGTGTTGGGGGCAGACTGCCTGTGGTGTAGACGTTCGAACCTCGTCTGTCGATCGCGTTCAAACCGTTCTTCTTTGGAAAGATACCGGCGCTCTTCAATCAAAAACTCTGCGTCGGTGATGCGTATTATGTTGTAGAGATTGGCCCCACGGTTCGATTTGCGTCCGCGACTGCTCGTAGCAGTGCCTGCACTGGCCACCACAAGGCGGTGCGGACCCGGTGCAATCTCAACAGGCTCCACATGCGAGATATGCAAATGGCCACAGAGCATCAGATCGATTTTCGCCTGCCCTGCCGCCTGAAGGATGCGCGGCGCGTCACGCACAATATCGTGCGCCCCTAGCTTCGAGAGCGTGGTGAAATGGTGATGTACTACCAAAATCCGGAAGGCCTGATCATGCCTTGCAAAAAACGACTGCATCGTGGCCAGTGCCTCTTCGGTAAGCCGTCCGCTCTTAATTGTCGCCCCATGCGCTGACGCAAGCCCCAGCATCGCGACATCAGAGGTTGTAACGGTGGGCGTAAGATCGTCGCTAACCAGTTGCTTGTACTTTGAGAGCGGATTCAGCAGGCGTCGCACAGGACGCCACCATGGGTGCACATCGTGATTGCCCGGGACCACCAGCGTAGGCGCATCGAAGCGCTGCATCATGGCCAGCGCAGCCTGAAATTCGCCAGTGCGTGCCCGCTGTGTCAAATCGCCACTCACCGCCACAATATCCACATCGTGCGCATTGATGTCATCAATCAGGGCCGGTACTACATCGGCATGAGCAATTTTGCCAAAGTGGATATCCGAGCAATGAGCAATGGTATACGACACGGAAGACATACGCAGATCGTGTACAAAGCAATTGATAGATGCATCGGCATAGTCAGACGGTGACAGCCAGCTACGGTTCAGTACCACAGAACAACACTGCTACAGCGTACTTTCACTCATAGACATCCATAAAACTAGCCGAGTGCCCTGTCACACCTGAATGTTATGGTCCAACATTGTCATCGCGAGGAGGGAGCTTGCGACCGACGTGGCGCTGTGAGCGCTAGCGAACGAGTACTCTGGGGTGCGATCTCATGCCGTTGATTGGGCAGCTGTATCCGGCCTGATAGCATGAGATTGCGCCGCTGCGCTCGCAATGACAAGGGTGTGAGTTTTTCTCGGTACGTTAGAGGGTATATATGTTCACTAAAGACTGACTTGTGACACCACACTATACCAACACCCATGGATACGCTTACGTGGAGCGACTTTGAGCAGGTCGATATGCGGGTAGGCACTATTGTGGATG
>CAZZCI010000397.1:0-2533 GCA_964653015.1 uncultured Rhodothermales bacterium | reverse complement strand
TCTGCTAAAAGGGGGCGCTGTCGGTGGCTCCGTCGCCCTGGTGTGGCTGCACGTCGTGCGGCTCATCGCGTCCAGAAAGGTTCGCCCACGCGCCGGTTTTCTTCTCGAAGTGAACAGCCGCCGAACCTGTCGGGCCATTTCGTTGCTTCGCTATATCGACAAAGGCAACACCTCGCGTGGAACGCCCCTGGTCATCGGTGTCAATGTCGTAGTATTCGGGGCGGTACAGCATTGCCACCAAGTCAGCATCCTGCTCAATCGCTCCGCTGGCTCGTAAGTCAGAAAGCTGGGGGCGCTTCTTAGGGCGCTGCTCTACCCGACGATTAAGTTGAGATAGGAGGATGACTGGAACGTCGAGGTCTTGAGCCATAGCCTTGATTTCGCGGCTCATGTGCGCAACCTCCTGTTCGCGTGTCCCTTTGTCAACACCCGGCTTCATGATCTGCAAATAGTCGATGATGAGAAGGTCAATCCCTTCCGAATCCATCGCCCACTCATGGGCACGCGACCGGGCTTGAAGCGGAGTGAGAACACTTCGGTCATCAATAACCATCGGCAACTCTGCAATGGTAGCCGCAGCTGAAAACACACGTCCGCTTTCCTCCTCCGTAAGTCGAGCCTCCTGCATAGCCTTCAAGTTGACGCCTGCCTCACTGGCAGCAAGGCGATCAAAAAGACTTCCGCTCTTCATCTCCACGCTGAATATGCCGACGCGGTGGCCGCTCTTGGCGGCCTCGCTTCCGATATGAAGCGCTAAACTGGTTTTGCCCATGCTTGGGCGGGCGGCCAACACGGTCAACTCACCGGGCTTCCACCCTCCTGTAAGCATGTCCAAGCGCTGTAGGCCAGAGCGTATGCCGTCCAACTCTCCTTCACTGCGGCGCTCCATGCGCTCTAAAATCCCCTGCGCCCCTTCCGAAGCCGTCGTGCTTGTGCCCGCTTCGGCGCGTTGCGTCTGCAGTAGTCCCGACTGCATCGTATCCAGCACGGTGAATACGTCTTCGCCTTTTTCTATCTCCTGCGACGCAGTACGAGCGATCTTGTCCACGCGACGAGCCAACGCCTTTTCCCTGACTATCAGAGCATGTGTGGAGATCGTTGCGGCATCGGTGGCAGCTACCGACAAAAGCGCATCGTTCAGCATCATCCTGTCTGCCCGGCTGTCGTCCGGTAGCTGCTGCGTCACGATGGGAACGTCAATGCCTTTTCCGGCGCGGTAGAGGTCGATTATGGTACGCCAAGCGTCCTTGTGAGCGCCACGGTAAAAGTCCTCCGGGCCTTCGATGTGCTCAAGGATGTGCGTAAAGACCGTTCGATCCTCGATCAGAGCGGCACCAATTAGGTATTCCTCGGATGCAATTGCAGAAAGATTGCTCATGTGTACTTAGGATCTGGTTTGAGAAATTGCAGAGTTGGCAATGCCTGTGCGCGGTGTCCATCCGGCATCGCCACGCTGGAAAAAGTCGCTTAGCTTTCCTTTGTAGCCCATAGCGCGGATTTCTTGGTGAGCATCACAGGCTACCTCGTACGGTACTGCCTGTGGTGCACCGTCTCCCCTGGCATGTGCAGAGCTGTCTTCGTGTTGGCCGCCACCCAGCGCTGCACGCACCTCTTTGCGGTAGCTTGTGAGCAGCACATCCATCGCCATGTTGACGCCTTTATCTTGGCAGCTTTGGTAGTCCTGCTTCACTACACGACCGAAAAGCTGGATGTCTTCGATAGCCTCCCGATCAGCCCATGCATTTAGAACCTGAATCCGCTTGTCTGTTAGACGTGCTCCAGATGCTTGAAATGCTCGTGCTAATGGTTTTGCTTTAGCGGTTAAAGAGGAAGAGTTAGATGAAAGATTTTCGGCGGGGTCCCCCTTCTCTGTTGTACTCTCTGTAGTAGTCTCTGGTATTGCTTGGACAGCCTGACCATTCGAGTGGCCAACGTGACCATTGCAATGGTCAGCCTGTCCATTGGGCTGATTCGCTGTATTCGCCGTTTCTGTTAAGGAAGTGTTGGGTTTCGGGATTTCGTGGGCTTCATAGAGCAGCTCCTCAAAAAGCGGCCAATATCGGCTCTCAACGAGCGTTTGCAGGCTGTATCCTTCCCCTTGTAATGCCCGCTCAATCGCTGGAAGATTGAGCCGATACTGGCGGGTGCGATCCCACCCGGAATTCGGGTTCGTTCGCTCGGACAAAAAGCCCGCTTCCACCAGGTCGGCCATGCGCCGGGAGACGGTGCGCCGCGATCCAACCATGATCTCTTCGGCCATCTCTCCGGCCTTCTTGTAGATCCACCCCTTTTCGGGGTCGCCGTCAGGGTCGTCGGCCCGTGCACGGGCTGTGCATTCGCGCATGTAGTCCTCGAAGTCCTTGCGATGCATCCAGTACACAAACTGCTGGAGAACGAGCGCGTGCTCAACGGTTTCAGTGATTGCAACAAGCTCTTCGGTCAGAAGCGCCCGCTTAAGTGGTGTAGCCATCGGCTCTTGTGGCTTGGTGAGTGGGAAAAGCGGGGGCACCCGGCGTGGGTACCCCACGAATCG
>CAZZCI010000396.1:0-2533 GCA_964653015.1 uncultured Rhodothermales bacterium | reverse complement strand
GGTGTACGGTGCGATACGAAGACCTGGTCACGGCTCCTGAACATGTTGCCCAGCGCCTGTGCTCATTCCTCAATCTACCCTACGACCCTGAGATGCTCCGTTTTCACCAGGATGCGGAGCAGTACATGAAGCCCGAAGCCGCAGCCTCCTTCAACGAAATCGCCACACGTCCCATTTCAACAGCTCCCTTAGAGCGGTGGCAAACCGATCTGACCGACACCGAGGTCGCCTGGGTCGAGGCCATCTGTGCCGATGAAATGCATGCGTTCGATTATGCATCCACCCATGCGCGATGCGGGCTCTCGGCACGGGTGCTGCAGTGGATTAAGCAAGCGTACTGGCACTACGACGTATGGCGGCACCGGGCGTACCGTCCGTACATTGTGCGACACGCGTTTCTTGGATCGCTCCGCAAACGGCTTCACAAGCGGCTGCGCGGATGGCAGTCAGAGTCCTCACATGCGCCAAAAGCGACACGGGCGTCCACCGAAAGCCATACGTAAGCGGGCGGTTGTGTAGTAGGTTGCTTGCCCCCCGTTTTATTTATCAGAGAGGCACCCCATGACGTCTCTATCTACGCTCCAGGCGCCCTCACAATCCACAAACGTGTCGTATGGAGCAGTGCGGGCATTCTACGGCCATCACAAGTGTGCAACCGGATGGATCACCCGCATTTTTCGGGAGATGAGTTTTCATCTGGGGCGGCGCCATGCCATTGTCCATCTGCCGCGCCACATCAGTCCGTATGCATCGCTGGCCGACAAAGTGAGCGCTGAGTCTATTGACGTGCTCATTTACACCAACGCGCAGATACACGAGGTGCAGACCCTGCCCGAAGGAAGTCGCGGGTTCCACGTGGTTCGTGACCCGCGCGATGTGTTGGTGTCGGCCTATTTCTCGCACAAGCACTCACATCCGTCTGATAAGTGGCCCGAACTGGAGCCCCACCGCGATTTGCTACAGACGCTTTCGCTTGAAGATGGGCTGGCCGCCGAGATGGTGTTTAGCCAGTCTGTGTTTGCGGATATGCAGGCATGGGACTACAAGCAGCCCCATGTGCTGGAGTTGCACATGGAAACGCTCACCGCCGATCCTGATGCCGGCTTTCAGCGCATTGCCACCTTTTTGGGGTGGCTGGATCCCGAGGCGTTGTATTCCTTTGCGTACCGGGTGCAGGTGCGTCTCAATCGGCTGCATTATTTGGGGCATGCTCGTGTCCCCGGTCCGTACCCGCTACTTCCGGTGCCTCGGCGTCCGCTTGCCACCTTGCCGCCCGATACACTCGCACACATTTTAGAGGCCAGTCGCTTCAACCGCCTTACCGGAGGACGGTCGCGTGGTGAAGAGGATGTGCAGAGCCACTATCGCAAAGGCACGCCCGGCGACTGGCGCAACCACTTTACCCCAGCACTGGTCGATCACTTCAAGGCCGAATGGGGCGATCTGCTGATCCAACTGGGCTACGAAACCGACCATACGTGGGGACTCATCTGATGCGCATTGCTCACTACGCCGCCGATTTATGGGCCGACGGCGGCATTGCTACATACGTGGAACGGCTAACATCGGCTCAACGCCAATCGGGCCATGATGTCGTATGGCTTTGCCAGGCTCCTCCGCAGGGTACGCCACTTCGCGACCATATGCATGTCGTAACCGATGACACGCTGTACCACACGGCCGCTACCCTCAACCTAGATGTACTGCACGCGCACCGAACGCTCCCGATGCCGTTACCCACCCAACCGCCATTCACGGTGGTGCGCACGATGCACGGACATCAGGGCGGGTGCCCATCGGGAACGCGCTACCTGCGGCGCTCCCAACAGCCTTGTGACCGCACGTATCACCCGTTTCACTGCGCGCGCATGCATGTGCAAGAGCGCTGCGGAAGCTGCCGCCCGAAACGCATGTGGCAGAACTTTCAGCGCCTGCAGACCGAGCGCGCCCAAACCGAGCGGGTGCCTACCGCAACGGTAAGCCGGTATGTGCACGAAATGATGGTGCGCGCAGGATGTGAGCCCGAGAACATGGTTGTGTGTCCATCACCGGCACCCGCCGTACAGCCTTTCATTGCGCCCCCTAGCACGCATGCGCGGCTGCTGTATGCCGGACGCCTGGCTCCTGAAAAGGGGCTTTCGTGGCTGTTGGATGCCATGGTACACATAGATTCATCAGTGGTGCTGCATGTAGCAGGCAGCGGCACCGAAGCGCACACAAACGCGATCTACAGGCACGTTGAACAGCTCAATCTTACCGAGCGGGTGCGTTTTCATGGGTGGTGCGAGCCAAGCGCTCTCACAGCCCTGATGACGATCGCCTGGATCGTGGTAGTACCTTCGGTATGGAATGAACCGGCAGGACTGGTTCCGCTCGATGCGGCTGCTCACGGGCGTTTTGTCGTGGCTAGTAATGGCGGCGGCCTGCCGGAGTATGTGGCTCCAGATGCATCCACACTTGTTCCTCCTAATGATACCGAAGCCCTTGCCACGGCGCTCTCGCATCATCTGGCGACCTATCCCCTGCTGGTTGA
>CAZZCI010000395.1:0-2536 GCA_964653015.1 uncultured Rhodothermales bacterium | reverse complement strand
GGGTATACAACAACCGCTCGTTTATTTTGGGGGTGCTGCAACGGTACTCGAAAACAACGGAAGAAGCACAAGACCTTCTTCAAGAGACCTTTTTTCAGGCGCTGCGCAGCCTGCCTAATTTCCGGGGTGGTTCAAAGATGACAACCTGGTTGTACAGCATTGCCAAAAACGTAGCGCTGCAGCGCGGGCGTACCAACGACCGGTATGCGCATCTGGAAGACGATGCGCTCAACCGCATGATGTCTACCACGCACGGTACCGCGTTTCGAGGTCCGTCGCCATCCTCTCCAGACACGGCAGCCGCCCAGAGCGAAGAGGAGTCCTTGCTATATGACGCGCTCGACGAACTTCCCGATTCGTATCGGGAAGTGATTACCCTGCGCGACCTGAACGAATTGTCTACCGACGAGGTGGCGAACAAACTGGACATTACCACAGGCAATGTCCGTGTTCGTTTACACCGGGCACGCAAACGGCTCCGTTCGATTCTCAAACCGCATGTTGAAGGGGCCTATACATGGGGCACAGCGTAACGAACTCTGCACGATAGGGTACATCAGGGGGCCGCCGGTCAGGGCTTTCCCGTGCTGGCACGATCTCTGTTCTATGTACCGGTAGATCTGCTGTATTAGATCGCCCCTTCGTTCGCTTATACCTTCACTTAGCCACGAGGTCTGCTATGAATTGCCCTCCCTCTCCTATCCGCATTGCCGATGACGGCGAAGTGACTGGTATGCTTTGTCAGTTTGCCTCGGCCTTTAACCTGACGCGCGCAGCGGTCTTGCGTGTGATACGTACCCAAGCGCCTGAGTCTGTTATCTTGAGTGCCGGATCGGGGCTCGATCGGTTCCTCATTATAGACCAGCATGCCTTGGATGCCCTGCGACAGTGTGCGGAGGCAACAACCCGACCGCTTCGCGAGTCTGCGGCCCATGCCCTGACTCGCACCGCGTAGGTGCATAGGCCCTTTGTTCTCGGTGAACTCTCGCCGAAAATGGCGTTTTTTGTTGTAGACACGGTGAGTTTCATAGCCTTGCGGTTGCGTGATGCACACGTGCCCTGTAGGTTAATCTGCTGCCGCCCATACCCGGCCTCTGTATTGTCGGGGGCTCTGTTGAATCAACCGTGCCGCTATGGAACTCGCTCTTATCGCTCTGTACGCATTCCTCATTGTGAATGTGATGCTGCTCTCGGCATCCGTGCTTGTTTATGCCGAACGCCGCGTTTCTGGATTCATGCAAAACCGGCCCGGCCCCAACCGTGTGGGGCCTCTCGGCATCTTGCAGCCCTTTGCTGATGTGGCCAAGTTCGTGTTTAAGGAGGACATCCAACCCGCGGCCTCCGATAAATTTATTCACGCCTTGGCTCCGGTGGCCATGGTGGTCGTTGCCATGAGCGCGGCCTCCCTCATCCCGTTTGCTCAAGGGGTCGTTCTGTTGGATGTGGATACCGGCGCCCTCTTGCTCCTTGCCCTTACGTCGGTAACGGTGTACGGCATTACACTGGGCGGATGGAGTTCCAATAGCAAATACTCGCTGCTTGGCGGCCTCCGCTCGGCGGCGCAGATGATCTCGTACGAGCTGTCGATGGGCCTGGCGGTCATTTCGGTTGTCATTATTGCGGGCACCATGAGCTTCTCAGGGATCGTGGAAGACCAGGCCAGCGGATGGGCGCTTCTCGGATGGAACGTCTTCCGTAACCCAATCGGGTGCCTCATCTTTATTGTAACGGCGTTTGCTGAAACCAACCGGGCCCCCTTCGACTTGCCCGAGGCCGAACAGGAACTCGTGGGCGGCTACCACACCGAGTACAGCGGCATGAAGTTCGGCATGTTCTTCCTGGCCGAATACGTAAACTGGTTTGTCGCCTCGTTCTTCATCGTAACGCTGTTCTTTGGCGGCTACCTGATTCCCTTTCAACCCCTGCTGCTGGAAGCCTTCCCCGCCCTTGAAGGCTCCATCTTGCTGATGCTGATGCAAATTGCCAGCCTCATGATTAAGGTTGCCTTCTTTGCCTTCCTCTTTATCTGGGTGCGGTGGACCTTCCCGCGCTTCAAGTACAACCAACTGATGGAGCTCGGCTGGAAGAAGCTACTTCCCATTGCCATTGCCAACACCATTGTGATTGCCATTGGCGTCGCCATCTTTAAGTCCATCTTTTAATCCAGGCACCCCACGTTGAACGCTCCCAGCAACAGCCCGCCACGTATTACCGTGAGCGGGCTGTTTGCATAACAGGGGGATGTGAACCGCCCTCCTTTGAATCGATATGGACTATTCGTTTCAACACACAGCCCCCTGTACGCTATTTATGCACGATTCTTGCATGTTTGTCGTGTACGTGTGCGGCTGTGGGCCCCCGATGGCTGGCGTGTTCACCGAAAGATAGCGCATGCCGGGCGAACCGTTCATGGCCAGCCGCGTGCGTGCGCATGAACCGTCTAACTTGCTGACTTGCTCTCCTGCCCTGTACTCATGGCTCTGATCGCCCCCTCCCTCATTGCCGCCGACTATGGCCACCTCCATGCCCAAGCGAC
>CAZZCI010000394.1:0-2551 GCA_964653015.1 uncultured Rhodothermales bacterium | reverse complement strand
CCGTGATGTTGTTGTGAGAGATGGGCAGAAGCAGCGCACAACAGGTAACCTTATCGCCTGTGGTAAGGTATGGACGGTGCATGTATCTCTACAACCAACCCTTTTCTCGTTATGGAACGCGCAACGCTAGGTGGCGGATGCTTTTGGTGCCTCGAAGCGGTCTTTCAACACGTTGATGGTGTCGAATCAGTCGTGTCCGGCTATGCGGGCGGACATGTGCCCAACCCCACGTATCGGCAAGTCTGTGGCAAAGGCACCGGCCATGCTGAGGTGGTGCAGGTCACCTATGACCCGGAACGCATCTCCTATCGTGCCCTGCTGGAAATTTTCTTCACCATCCATAATCCCACCACGCGCAACCGGGAGGGCGCTGATGTAGGACCGCAGTACCGCTCCATCATTCTGTACCACAACACGGCGCAGAAAAACACGGCACAGACGGTCATTGACGAGTTGAATGCATCGGTATTCAATGGCGGCATTGTCACCGAAGTAGAGCCGCTCGATACGTTCTACGAGGCCGAAGCCGACCATCAGGACTATTATGCGCGCAACGAAGGCCTGCCGTACTGCCGGGCGGTAATTGACCCCAAGCTGAAAAAGCTTCGTCAAAAGCACGCCGACAAACTCGCTACGCCAGCATAGCCCAATGTGGCATAACCGGCCCGGTGCGTACCGCCCCCATGCGTGGAGACGGTACGTGTGGCGGTTGAACAGGAGCAGAGTTGGCACCGGGCATCAGTTAGTATCCAGCAGCATGACCGTCTACGCGAGATTCAGAGGCGCCAACGAAGACGCCATGCTCGGCATCATAGCGGATGCCCTGATAGCGTCCGAAGAATGCGCCGCCAATGCGGACGTCGTGGCCACGGTTGCGGAGGGCGCGCACCACGTCAAACGGTACGCCCGACTCCACATAGACGGTGCCGCCATCGGTGAGTGTGTCGTCGAGCTCATCGGTGGGCTGGGTAGAGCCGCTGTGGGTCCAGCGCGGTGCATCGCCCGCCTCTTGCGTGTTCATTCCAAAGTCGATCATGTTGGTTAGGATAGTGAGGTGCCCCACAGGCTGATATGCGCCGCCCATGTTACCAAAGCTAAAGTAGGGCTCGTCGTCTTTCGTGACAAACCCCGGAATGATCGTGTGGAAAGGACGTTTGCCGGGCTCATAGACGTTAGGGTGGTCGGGATCCATCGAAAACAACTCGCCTCGATTCTGCAGGCTAAAGCCCGTGCCCGGTGCAACGAATCCGGTGCCCATGCCGCGAAAGTTGCTCTGGATGAGCGATACCATGTTGCCATCGGAGTCGGCGGTGGTGAGATAAATCGTGTCGCCATCTTGCATCACCTCCATACCGGGTTGTACTTCATCGGCGGCGGCCTCCTCGTCGATCAGGGCGCGGCGCTCGGCAGCGTAGGCATCAGAGAGCAGCTCTTCCATCGGGATGTCCTGAAAGTCCGGGTCGTGGTAAAACTTGGCCCGGTCCTCATAGGTCAGCTTTTTGGCTTCGACCATCAGGTGTAGCGTTTCGGCGGTGTTATGGCCGGTCTCGGAGAGGTCAAACCCTTCGAGGATCTGCAGCATCTGCAAGACGGCGGTGCCTTGGTTGTTGCCGCCAATTTGGTGCACATCGTATCCGCGGTAGTTTACTGAGATGGGATCGACCCAGTCGGAGGTATGGGCTTCGAAGTCCTCGTACCGTAGGGGGCCATCATGCTCCCGCATGTATGCATCAATACGTTCGGCGATTTCACCTTCATAGAATGCGCTGCGTCCGTCGGTGGCAAGCAGGCGGTAGGTGTTGCCCAGATCGGGGTTCTGGAAGATCTCGCCCACCTCAGGGCCGCGTCCGCCGATGGTGAAGGTTTCTGTGAAGGCGCCGGGCTGATCGCTTAGAAAACGAGCGCTGCGTTGCCAGGCATCCGCAATTTGCTCACTCACTGGGAAGCCGTCTTCAGCATATCGGATGGGCTCTTGGAGGATGCCATCCATATCCATGGCCCCAAACCGGTCGTGCAGTTCAAACCAGCCGTCTACAGCGCCGGGCACAGACACCGAGATCATTTCATACGGGGGGATGGAAGAGGCATCCATCTCGTCGAGGCGTTGCATCAGGTCGTCGTACGACATGCCCATGGGCGATCGTCCGCTGGCGTTGAGGGCGTACAGCTCTTCGGTGTCGGCATCCCAGACCAGCGCAAACAGGTCGCCGCCGATGCCGTTGCCGGTCGGTTCCATGAGCCCCATAGCCGCGTTGGTAGCAATGGCGGCGTCAATGGCGTTACCGCCGCGGCGTAGCACATCAAGCCCGACTTGCGAGGCTAACGGCTGACTCGTAGCGACCATGCCGTTGGCGCCAATGACTTCCGAACGAGTCACAAAGTGTTCGTTCGGGCGATCAATCTGGGCAAGCAGATCGGTGGGTAGGAGGATGAGTACGAGTGCTGTGCAAAGTGCAGTGGATACAGATCGCATGGAGTACGGGGGAGTGAGTGAGAAACGGTATGAGTGAGTACAAACAGCCCACCGTTGTGCCGCGAGACATACGAGGGC
>CAZZCI010000393.1:0-2567 GCA_964653015.1 uncultured Rhodothermales bacterium | reverse complement strand
AAAACTACGAGTTCATCGCGCAGCGCCGTCTGCTGCACCCTTCTGCCGACCACGGGTGGGGCGTGAGCCTGGGCGCCTACTGGCAGCGGCTGCGCCTACAGCTCGGCGAGTACGTAGGCGATGCCAATGCCGAATCGTTTCAGCAGCGCACCGCAGGCGGACGCCTCTTTGTGCGTACGCCCGTTATCAGCCGGGGTGAGAACAGTCAGCTGCACGTTACGCTCATCAGCCGGGTGGGCGTCGAAACGGAGTTTAATACAATGGTTGTTGGCGTAGGCGCACGGCTCACCGTGCATGTACCGTAGTTCTCTGTGACACCTGAATGTTATGGCGGGAGGATCATGTCAAACTCTACGCCCCACCTCCCTCAAAACCTGTCATGGTACGTCTCCTAACCGCAAGGAAGGCGTAGGTTCAGGTGAAAGGTCTCGTAACGTCACAGCGTGCTGTGACGCTTCCAGGGCTGTTCGGGGCTCAGCAGACGCTGTACGATCGAGCGGCCCTGCTCATTTCGAGGGAGATTGTTACTCACTGCGTTCGTCAGTCGCTGCGCTCGTGTCAGACTCCGCACCTGCTAGACGCAGTTGCTCCGCTCAAGATGACAACATTAAAACAGGGTGCGTTGCAACCCAAGCTTTGACCTTTGACAGAACAGTAGGGACAGAATAGGAATGGATTCATCTGTCTGCAACGCTTTATATTATGGGCGTGGTGGGTAGATACTTAAACGAACGTTTCACCACACACCCCGTCTCCCGATACGCATCCCCACGGGCGAACTCCTGCGTCCCGATCGAATAGGAGAATTGTCTACTCTTTCGTTGCCTGTCGCTTGTTTACTCTATGGACATCTCCCAATTCATCGAGCGCTGGTTGGCCTCCGGCGGCTCCGAGCGGGCCAACTACCAGCTCTTCCTGAGCGAGCTGTGCGATGTGCTGGAGGTGCCCCGCCCCGACCCGGCCTCCGACACCACGCGCACCAACGACTATGTCTTTGAGCGACGCGTGCAGTACGCCCACGACCGCACCCGCTCGCACGGCTTCATCGACCTGTACAAGCGCGGCTGCTTTGTACTCGAAGCCAAGCAGGGCAGCGATGCTCCCACGCCCACCGAGGCCGAGCAACTGGGCGTGCGCGAGCCCATCCGCAAGCTGGGCACCGCCCGCCGCGGCACCCGCCACTGGGAGCGCGCCATGACCCGCGCCAAAAATCAGGCGTTCCGCTATGCCAAGGGCCTGCCCGACCGCGACGGCTGGCCGCCGTTTCTGCTGACGGTGGACGTGGGCCACTGCATCGACGTCTACTCCGACTTCGCCCGGCAGGGCAAAAACTACGTCCCGTTTCCCGATCAGCAGCGCTACCGCATCCACCTGCAGGATCTGGCCGACCCCGATATTCAGGAGCGGCTGCGGCGCATCTTTACCGAGCCGCTCACGCTCGACCCCACGCGCCGCGCCACCGAAGTCACCGTGAACCTCGCACAGAACCTGGCACAGGTCGCTGCCTCGCTCGAAGCCGATGGCTACGCCGCCGACCGCGTGTCGGGCTTCTTGATGCGCTGCCTCTTTACCATGTTCGCTGAAGACGTGGGGCTCTTGCCCGAACGCCGCTTCCACGACATGATGAACCAGTACCGCGGCCACCTCGACACCTTCCCGCAGGCGCTGGAGCATCTGTGGATGACCATGGACGAGGGCGGATTCGAACCCAGCTTCCAGTCCACCATCCGGCGCTTTAACGGCCAACTGTTTGCGGATGCGGAGGCCCTGCCCGTCTCGGAGGCCCAGCTCGAACTCCTGATTGACGCTGCCCTCGCCGACTGGTCCGAAGTCGAGCCTGCCATCTTCGGCACCCTCCTCGAACGTGCCCTCGATCCCCGCGAGCGTCATAAGCTGGGCGCGCACTTTACGCCGCGGGCTTACGTGGAGCGGCTGGTCGTGCCCACCGTCATTGCGCCGCTGCGATCGGAGTTCGAGGCTGCGCAAACCGCTGCTGTAGCCATGGAGGCCGACGGCAAAGAAGCCAAGGCCCGCGATCAGATCGTGCAGTTTCACCGCCGCCTCTGCTCGGTGCGCATCCTGGACCCCGCCTGCGGATCGGGCAACTTTCTGTACGTGACGCTGGAGCATCTGAAACGCCTCGAAGCTGAGGTGCTCGACGTGCTGCACGACTATGCCGGACAGCAATCGCTCGACATGACGGGCGGCTACCGCGTTTCGCCCGAGCAGCTCCTGGGGCTGGAGGTGAACCCCCGCGCTGCCGCCATTGCCGATGTGGTGCTCTGGATTGGCTATCTGCAGTGGCACTTTCGCACCTATGGCGATGCCGAGCGCCTCGACGCGCCCATCCTGAAAAGCTACAACAACATCCGCCATCAGGATGCGGTGCTCGCCTACGACGAAAAGGAGCCCCGCATCACCGACGACGGCACGCCCGTGACGCGGTGGGACCGCCGCACCTACAAGGAAGACCCCACCACCGGCGAGATGGTGCCCGATCCCGACGCGCAGGAGCCGGTCTACGACTACACCAACCCGCGCCCCGCCCCCTGGCCTGAAGTCGATTT
>CAZZCI010000392.1:0-2573 GCA_964653015.1 uncultured Rhodothermales bacterium | reverse complement strand
CACAAGCGCAAAAAAGCCAACGAGCACGCGTACTCGGAGTGAGGGGATCCGATTCTATCCGATTGTAAGGGCACCGGCCTTCAAAGAGGCGGGTGCCCTTCTTTTTTGCGTCCTTTGTTTACCGACATCTCTTCCTGGTACTGCGTCCCATCTCACTCAAAAACTGACCATAGCAAGCGCCCTGACCGCGACGAAGACCTATTCAGCGTGCACAGCCGTCGTATCGTCACAGCGTGTACGTGTTTAGCGATATGCCACAGATCGCCGGGGACGCAAGCGGTCCCCGGCTATGGGTTTGCTTACATTGCGCCGTTCTGTAGCCCGGGATCAGGAGCGGAGCGGATACCGGGCGGCAATTGAGCCGCGCTAAACACGTACCACAGCGTGCTGTGACGCCACATTTATCGGGGGGCGTTGTCCACCCAACCATTGACGTGTGACAGCGCACTGCCCCTCACGACCCATACGGTTCATCGAGGTAGCGCTTTGCGCGGGTGTGGCTGCTGCCATACTCGTCCATGCTCAGCACAATATCATACCGGTTGCGTGCGCGATCGCGCTGGCCGGTGGCGTCGTAAACCATGCCCTGGTAGAGGCGTCCCAGCGCGACATACTGGTTGTCGCGGTTGTCCATTCGAGCAGCCAACTGTTCAACCGTAGCCAGGTGGATCATCGCCTGGTCGTAGTCGTCGCGCCGCACGCGTTCACGGGCCAGGTGAAAGTGGGCAACCTGGGCCAGGTTATCGGTATAGCCCGACCATTCCTCCTCATGGCGCTTAGCAACCTCCGAAAACACCTCACGGACGTTCGTTAGGCGGCCCTGACGAGCATAAAGACGTCCTTCAAAGACATGGAAGTACGCGTTGTTGGGATGTTCATCGCGCAGCCATTTGATGTGCTCCATGGCTTCGGGGATGTTGCGCTCGTAGAGCGTATTGATTTGGGCCAGAAAGTAGCGCGCTTCCGACTGAATGTACCACCCTTCTTCGGCAGCCTGATGGATCCGTTCGAGGCCGCCCTCGCGGTCGCCACTGGGCAGCAGCCACATCACCGCACGGGCTACCCGATACTCTTCAGGAATGATGGCCGCGTAGTAGTCGTACATGCCCCGCCCAAACGCAAAATCGTCAATGTGGGGCGCGTCTTCAGCGGCCTCTCGGACATAGCTAATGGAGCGGCGTCCGTAGCGGACCGAGCCGAGCCACTCCCCTCGGTTTGATTTGAGGCGGGCCTGCAGGGCCAGCGCAATGCCTTTGAAGAACGTGGCATCGAACTCGGCCTCGTTGCGGCCGAGCAGGTCGTCTGAACGGTCGACCGTTTCCTCCATGTAGCGGTAGAACGTCTTGTCGTGTTCGGTATTATCCAGATCCAGCAGGATGGTCCACCACACGTTCAGACCATTCAGAAATGGTCCAACCGGATGATCAGGATAGCGCGATCCGATCTCCGAGAAGATGGCTTCGGCAGCATCGAACTCCATGTTGTAAAGGAGATCCAGGCCGCGTTTGCCCTCCTCGCGCACAAAGGGATCATCGAGCACCGAGTTTTCTTGGCCAACGGCGGGCGCCTCGTCCGAATCTTGGGCATGCACGGCCAGCGGATGGGCAGCCAGCAGGCCAGCTAAGAAGAGCGAGGCACAGAGCGTCGCCAGTGTTCGAATCCATATCATAGAAAAGACCGTCTGCATGGCACAGGGCACGCAGACGGTCGAACCTATCGCTTAGAAACGCAGTTCCAAGCGGCGCAAAATGGAGGAGCCGGTTGGGCGTTACGCGTCAGACGCCGATGCGCCAAACGCCTGGCGGATGCCGCCGTACAGCAGGCCCAGCACGCCAACTTTAACTAGGTCAATCAGTGCGAAGCGCAGAAAGCCTTTGTCGATGGACTCCATCCAGGTGGCGTGTCCGGCAATGTAGTGGAGCCAGATGACACCTGAGGTAAAGATAATAGCCGCGCCAATGAGCATAGAGAGCGTGCTACCCGTTAGGCTATTCCAGCGCTTCGTGAGCGCCCCAATCGTGAAGGCGGCCAGCGGATACGCAAACAGATAGCCGGCTGAGGCAGCCCCCAGCAGATAGGCTACGCCGGTGCCATCGCCTGCATAGACCGGGATGAATAGCCCGAGCGACAGGTACAGCACCTGCGCCAGCATACCGTTGCGGGCCCCCAAGAACAGCCCACTCGCGTAGACCATCAGCGTTTGCAGGGTGATAGGTACCTCCCACAGGTACAAGCGCAGATTCGCATCTGCCGACACAGCGGTGAGGAGTGCAAACCCGACAACGCCGGCAATTTGCGTAGCAACCGAGGCATCCTCGGCGCGCAGACGATCGAGCCAAGACGAACGAGTGGAGT
This sequence comes from uncultured Rhodothermales bacterium, assembly GCA_964653015.1. GTDB lineage: Bacteria > Bacteroidota > Rhodothermia > Rhodothermales > Salinibacteraceae > Longimonas. The sequence goes on along the minus strand of CAZZCI010000392.1, from coordinate 218 downwards.
GCAGGGCAAGGGAAGCAGTCTTCATGTATCGAAGGGGGTTGCACGCAACGATTATAACGGATTCGGATAGGTAGCCTACAAAACGTAGCGGACATGTGCCACTGTTCCAGGATGCAGTCTTCGGCAATAGATGTAAAAATGAGGCGATGCTTCGGTTAACAGCCCTGTATGTAACGTACAACGCTCGCCCCAACCAAAAATTCGAAGGATGAATGAGG
>CAZZCI010000391.1:0-2574 GCA_964653015.1 uncultured Rhodothermales bacterium | reverse complement strand
GCCATGCATTCATGTAACAAAAGCGTGGCTGGTGTCATGGCGGCGAGCACCCGGAAACGATTCCAGACCGAGATGACTTCAACAAGGCGGTGTACGTTTTCTCCTTTTGTCTCATTCGTGTAACTATTTATGCTTCACCGACTTCTTCCCGTGGTGATGGCTGTTGCCCTGGTGCTTACCGGCTGTGCAGCATCCGAATCTGCGGTTTCTAATGATAATGATGATCCTCCACCGTCGCCCTATGAGGAAATTGTCACTGATGCCGAGTCTGATGACGGGCTCTTTACCACGCATGTAAAAGACGAACAGCTCTTTTACGAAATCCCGGACTCGCTCTTCGGGGCCGAAATGCTAATGGTAACGCGCATTGCCCAAACCGCCGATAACATCGGCTATGGCGGCGAGAAAGCGAACACGCAGGTACTGCGGTGGGAGCATCGCGGCGACAAGGTGCTACTACGGCGTGTAAGCTACGACAATGTGGCGGATCCCGACCTTCCGATCTACGAAGCGGTGCGTAACGCCAACTTCGAGCCGATTATCATGTCGTTTGATGTGGAGGCCCGCAACGACGATGACTCTGCTGCAGTAATCGACGTAACCCCGCTCTTTACGACTGATGTCCCGGCGCTGGGCATGCAGCAAAACCGGCGCGAGCAGTTTCAGGTGCGGCAGTTGGATGCTACCCGAACGTTCTTTGAGCGGGCAGCCAGCTACCCAGAAAACATTGAGGTGCGCAACGTGCTCACATACAGCGCGCAACAGCCGCCCTCGAACGCGTCGACCAACTCCATCTCGCTGAAAATGAACCACTCCATGGTGCTGCTTCCGGAGGAGCCCATGCAGCCGCGTGTGTGTGATGATCGCGTGGGATACTTCAGTGTGAACCAGGTAGATTTCGGGCGTCCCGAGCACCGTGCCGTTGAGCGCTGCTACATCACCCGCTGGCGCCTTGAGCCGTCTGACCCGGAAGCGTACGAGCGTGGCGAACTGGTTGAGCCCGTCGATCCGATTGTGTTTTACATCGACCCGGCGACACCAGAGCGGTACCGCGAGCACCTGAAGCAAGGTGTTGACGATTGGCAGGTGGCCTTTGAAGAGGCCGGCTTCAAGGATGCGATCATGGCCAAAGACCCGCCTACCGAGGAGGAAGACCCAGAGTTTAGTCCCGAAGACATTCGGTACTCAGTCATCCGTTACTTTCCGTCTGAGATCCCCAACGCGTACGGTCCACACGTACACGACCCACGCAGTGGCGAAATTTTGTCGAGCCACATCGGGTGGTACCACAACGTAGCGAACCTGCTGCGCAACTGGTACTTCATCCAGACGGCGCCCTCGAATCCGGATGCCCAGACCGTCGATTTTGATGATGACGTAATGGGTGAACTCATTCGCTTTGTATCCGCCCACGAGGTTGGCCACACGCTTGGTCTGCCGCACAACTGGGGTTCGTCGCACGCTGTACCGGTCGATTCGCTTCGGTCGCCCACCTACACGGCTGAGCATGGCACAGCCGCATCCATTATGGACTATGCGCGCTTCAATTACATTGCGCAACCGGAGGATGGCGTAGAGAACTTCGATCCGAAAGTAGGGCCGTACGACAAGTGGTCAATTGAGTGGGGCTATCGGCTTATTCCGGGCTATGACGACCCTGACGAAGAACACGAGGTGCTGAACGAGTGGATCACTGAACGCGCCGACGATCCCAACTACTTTTACGGCGGTTCCAACCCGTTCGGAGCCGATCCGCGTTCGCAGCGCGAAGCCCTTGGCGATGATAATATGGAGGCGAGTGAGCTAGGCATCGCTAACTTGCAGCGCATTGTGCCCAATCTGGTAGACTGGACCTACCGCGAAGGCGAACTCTACGATGATGTGGATGAGCTGTATGGCGAGGTCGTAACCCAGTGGAACCGGTATCTCGGCCACGTAACCACCAACCTGGGTGGCGTCTTCGAAACGCATAAGTCGTACGACGAAGAGGGGCTTGTGTACGAAGTTGTACCGCCCGAACAACAGCAGCGCGCCATGGATTTCCTGCTGGAGTATGCGTTTGAAACGCCCGACTGGCTGCTCGATGAAGACGTGCTGCGTCGCATCGAAGACAGCGGTGCCATTGAGCGCGTGCGTAGCGTACAGGTTGGCGTGGTTGACGACGTGCTCGACCCGATGCGTCTGGCGCGTCTGGTTGAAGCCGAGGCGATGCACGGCGCCGATGATGTCTACACCGCGCTGGATCTCTTCGAAGACCTGCGATCTGGCTTGTGGTCCGAACTGGCCCAGGGCGAAACGATCAACTCGTATCGCCGGGCGTTGCAGCGGGGCTACCTCGAACGCATGAACCACCTGCTCAACGAGGAGCCGGATATGCCAGGAGGCGCCCTTGCCGACTTCTTTGACCTCACGTCGGTAGATGTCGCCCAATCTGACATTCGCCCCTATGTGCGCGGCGAGCTTCGCGCCCTGGAGCAAGAGATTGAGCAGGCCATTGGTCGCACTACCGATCGGGCCACCCAGTTGCACTTGCAAGATGCGCTTGACCGCATTAGCAGCACGCTGGATGGATAA
>CAZZCI010000390.1:1356-2575 GCA_964653015.1 uncultured Rhodothermales bacterium | reverse complement strand
TCCATTCCATCGTTCGAGTGGACGGTAATGACGTGTTCGCTATCCAGGCGACGCAGAATCTGTACCATGAGCTGAGCGGTGTTCAGGTCGAATGCACCGACCAACTGCCGAGATACACCTGCGGGGTTGCAGAGCGGCCCCAGAATGTTAAAGCAGGTGCGCACGCCCAGGGATTTGCGCACCGGCATAACGTGGCGCATGGCCGGGTGAAAGTGCGGAGCGAACAGAAACGCAATCCCGGCTTCGTTGAGGCAGTACTCCACGCCTTCTTTCTTCAGGTTGATGTCGATGCCCAGCGTTTCAAGGACATCAGCGGAGCCGGACTTTGAGGAGACCGATCGGTTGCCGTGTTTGGCAACGGTGACGCCGGCTCCGGCGCAGACGAAAGCGGCGGTCGTAGAGATGTTGAACGTGCTGGCGCCATCACCTCCGGTTCCGCACAGGTCAATCGCATGCGGATCATCGCAGTCCACCGAGATCGCAAACTCACGCATCACGCGGGTGAAGCCGACGAGTTCATCCAGATGCTCGCCGCGAGCACGCATGCCGATGAGCAGGGCGGCGACGTGTTCAGGTTGGGCTTCGCCCGACATAATGTGCTGCATGGCGTCGGCTGCGGCGTCTTCGGTAAGCGCCTGGCCGTTGGCGATGGTCGTAAGGTGTTCGTGCATGGGGGACTGGAGGGCGGTGAGACGAGAAAACGAGAGGGTTATCGTTGTGGCGTGACAGCAGGCAGGCGGCGCATCCAGTTGGCAATGAGCGCAGGACCCGCCGCTGTTTTGACGCTTTCCGGGTGAAACTGAATACCTTCGATAGGCCACTCCACATGACGGATACCCATTACGATATCGTCATCGGTGGCAGCGGTGATGGTAAGTTCATCGGGGATGGTGTCGCGGTCGAGGATGAGTGAGTGGTAGCGCGTGGCAGTAAACGGCACATCAACGCCTTCGAAGATGGACTGTCCGTCGTGGGTCACCTCACTCGTTTTGCCGTGCATGAGCGAGGGCGCATGCACCACATCTGCACCAAAGACTTCGCCCATCGCCTGATGACCCAGGCACACGCCCAAAATGGGGGTGGTAGCGCCCATCGCTTCGATGAGCGGCTCGGTGATGCCCGCATCGGCAGGGCGCCCTGGGCCCGGTGAGATCACGATACCATCGGGGTTAAGCGCCTGCACCTCTTCCACCGTCAGGGCGTCGTTGCGCTCCACCAC
>CAZZCI010000390.1:0-1256 GCA_964653015.1 uncultured Rhodothermales bacterium | reverse complement strand
AACACATTGCACTGGTCGGGGTCTTTCGGCTCATCAAGCGGAGTAGAGTCGGTGACAATGCTCATCACCTTTTTCTTGAGCGTCTTCCCTTCGTCGAAAATGCCAATGGTGTTGCCATAGCTTTTCGACATCTTGCGTCCGTCGAGGCCGGGCACCACCGAGACATCGTCGAGGATGTATGGCTCAGGAAGCGTAAAGAGGGGCTCCTCATCCGGGCAGAACGTATTGTTGAAGCGCTGTGCCAGGTCGCGTGTAATCTCAATATGCTGTTTTTGGTCGGCTCCAACGGGCACGCGCGTACCGCCATACATAAGAATGTCGGCGGCTTGCAGCACGGGATAGTTGAGCAGCCCCGCATTTGGGTTGAGTCCTTCGTTGACTTTCTCCTTGTACGACACGCCCCGCTCAAGCCGCGACACTGGGATCAGGTTGTAGAAGATCCAGGCCAGTTCGGTGACCTCGGGCACATCGCTCTGGATAAACAGCGCAGCTTCATCGGGGTCGAAGCCCAGGGCCAGGTAGTCCAGTGCCACATCCATGGTGTATTGGCGCATCTTGTCGGCATCGTGCAGCGACGTGAGCGCGTGGTAGTTGACGATGAAGTAGTACGCTTCGTGCTGCGTGTGCAGGTCAAGATGCTGACGCAGGGCGCCGTAGTAGTTGCCCAGGTGCAGGCGTCCAGAGGGTTGGATGCCAGACACAACGACAGGATCGGGGGCGGATGATGGATCGGATGCTGAGTCGGTCATGCGAGGGGGCGTGCAAACAGGTGATCGGGAGTTACGACAGGCGTTTGGCCATGCGTTTAATGACATCAAGGCGCTCGTCGCTGTTGTCGCGGACAAGCTCTAAGATGGCGCGGGTGCGCATCTGGTGTTCGATGTTGCGCCGTTCGTCATGGAGGCGATCGCGAAAGGCTTGCTCGCGTTCAACGAGTTCATCGAGGGCGTCGGGTAGATCGTTGCCCAAATCAACATCGCCCGGTTCGATGTCGGTGCCGTTGTAGGCAGTGCCCCCGGCGCTGAATACCGTTTCGCTGAGCTTGCCCACATCCGCGCGGGCCGTTTTGAGCAGGCTTTCAAGGGCCTCCACAACGCGCCGATCATCGGCTACACGAATGACGGCACGGTAGGCATGGTTGAGCAGAATGTGCTCTTTGATAAACGGATTGATGCGCTCTACAGTCTCTTCGCGGCTGATGGTGCGACCCATCCATCCGCGTCCGAGAAGCGCTTCGGCGATTGGATTCGGCATAG
>CAZZCI010000389.1:0-2589 GCA_964653015.1 uncultured Rhodothermales bacterium | reverse complement strand
CAGCATCAGTTCGCGTAGGCCGGTAGCAGCACTATCGAGCGGAAACATAGCGCTCGACAAAAACCAGAGCGGCAGCAGAAACAGGTTCATGATGGCATGAAAGCCGCGTGTTGTGTCGGTGCGCCACGCAATGGCGCATCCCAGTGCCGTAAACCCAATGCCCATGCCTAAGCAGATGAGCACCACGTATGCCAGTCCGCTTAGTGTGAGTCCCGGTCCCACCCATGGCCAAACGACGACAAACAGCAGCGCTTGCACTGTGGCGATGAGCGTACCGCCGAGCGCATTTCCGAACACGATGGCGGAGCGGGGGGTGGGCGCAATAAGCACGGTTTGCAGAAAGCCCGAGCCACGTTCTTCGACAATAGAGATGGTCGAAAAGATGGCGGTAAAGAGCAGCACCAGTGCCAGGATGCCGGGAAACAGAAACTCAACGTATCCTACGGAGCCGAGCGGGGCATCAGGCATTTGAAAGGCTCCCTGAAAGCCGAGTCCGAGGAGCAACCAGAACGCCAGCGGCTGCACGAGCGCCCCCGCTACACGGCTCCGATCGCGGACAAACTTCAGGATTTCGCGACGACACAGCGCCGCAACAGTGAGTACAGCAGTGGGCATTGCAGATTAGGTGCGGTTTGGCCGCACGTTACGCAGAGTAAGCGGGTGAAAGGGTGGATTGGTTAGCATCGAGCTGCATGCCAGCGTGGGCCATGAATACGTCTTCTAGAGTGGGCGGACGCACGGTGGCGCTTTGCACCACGTCGCCAAACGAATCGTAGATAGGCGCCACCAGTTGCGCGGCGTTATCGTGCAGGATTTGCACGCCCTTATCAAAAGCGTGCACGGTGCATCCAAACTGGGTTTTGATGTTGCGCGCCAGCTCCGAAGGGCGTTCGGCGACGAGCCACAGCATTTCATCGCCCAGGGCAGCGCGCAATGCGGCAGGCTCGCCTTCGACCACGAGTTCGCCATCGGCCAGAATGCCGATCGCATCGCAGCGTTCGGCTTCATCCATCAGATGGGTGGCCACGATCATGGTGGTGCCTTCGGCGTCTTGCAGTGCCGAGATCGTTTCCCAGAAAGAGCGGCGTGCCATGGGATCCAGACCGGCGGTAGGCTCATCGAGCAGCAGCAAGTCGGGTTGATGCAGCAGCCCTCGTGCCAGATCGGCCCGGCGGGTGAGTCCGCCCGAGAGGGTATCCACGCGGTCGTTTGCGCGATCGAGCAGGTCAACGTGCTGCAGCACCGTGGTAATGCGGTCACGCAAGCGCGCCCCGTGCAGACCGTACAGAGCGCCTTGAAACGCCAGGTTTTCGCGAACAGAGAGCGCTTCGTCTAAGGCAGGCGACTGAAACACGACGCCGAGGCGTTGCCGCACGGACGCAGGATCGGTTTGCGTGTCGGCCCCGAATACTGTGGCGTGTCCTTCGGTGGGCGTCACCAGGGTAGCCAGCACGCGAAAGAGCGACGTCTTTCCGCTTCCATTCGGCCCTAAAAGACCAAATAGCGCCCCGGTGGGCACATCTATAGACACGCCGCGAAGCGCCTGCTGCGTAGCGTAGCGCAGCGATACATCATGAAGTTGAACAGCAGGAGCGGTCATCGGGTGGGGACAGCAGGAGACTTAGAATAACCAATCGACCGTGAGCAGTACCACGAGGGCGGGGACGTACACAATGGATGCTTTGAGCACCCGCCGCGCACGAATTCCCGTGCGCTCAAGGTGAAACTGCAGAGCCGTCAGCAAAAACCAGAGTCCGAGCGGAATAACGCCTACAAGGTAGATCCAGCCCATCGGACCGGTGACGGTCGGGAGTACGCTGATGCCCAGCAAAAGCACCGTAAACGCAATGATTTGATACGCTGTGGAATCGCCGGAAGGTTCAAGCACCGGAAGCATAGCGTAATTGCCGCGCGCATAGTCGTTGCGGTACATCCAGGCGAGCGAAAGAAAGTGGGGCATCTGCCAGCACACCAGAATGGCGAAGATGACCCATCCACTCAGGCCAAACGTGCCGGTGGCGGCCACATATCCACCCAGGGCAGGAAGCGCTCCGGGGATGGTGCCGATGAGGGTGTTGTACTTGGTGTGTCGCTTCAGCGGCGTGTACACGTACAGGTACAGAATGGCCGTGAGCGCCGCCAGTACAGCCGTGGGCGGATTCACGAGCGGACACAAAACCCCGACCCCTGCACACACCATGCCAGTGCCGGTCCACTCGGCATGCTTTAGGGGGATGCGTCCGGTGGGAATAGGACGAGCGGCGGTGCGTTTCATTTGCGCATCCAGGGCGTGCTCGCGGCAGTGGTTGAGCATCCCGACGCCGCCTGCACAGAGCCCGGTGCCAATCAGCGTAAAGAGCAGGATGGTTCCGTCCAGTCCGGCAGGGCTTCCCAGTAGAAAGCCGGCAAACGCCGAAACGGTGACGAGGAACGAGATCTCCGGCTTGGTGAGCGTCAGATAGTCGCGCAGGACATCGGTCCAGCTGTCGTTCGACTGGGCTGCTGCCGCTCGCACCGAGGCGGTGGCAGCACGGGCCGATGCAGCTGACGATGTTGGAGAACGCTCAGGCGGTTCGGGCATGGAGTACG
>CAZZCI010000388.1:0-2631 GCA_964653015.1 uncultured Rhodothermales bacterium | reverse complement strand
AGCAGGCGTGAGGAGTTCGCCAGAATGCCCAGGTCGGGAATCGAATGCATGGCAGCTGCCAGAACAGGGGGAAGAGCACCGCCGGCTGCTGCGGACAACGCAACCACGTTGTAAACAGCGGTCAGCATCAGATTGCTTTTAACGACGCCCATGGCACGGTCGGCGGTGGTGCAGAGCATGGGTACGAGAGCCCAGTCTTCACGCATAAGTACGACATCAGCCGCTTCAATGGCTACATCGGTGCCAATGCCGCCCATCGCAATGCCCACATCGGCCTGTGCCAGAGCCGGTGCATCGTTGACGCCGTCGCCAATCATCACGACGGTGTGTCCGGCGGCCTGATGCGCCCGTACGGCCTCAATCTTATCAGCAGGAAGTAACTCGGCTTGGTACGATACGCCGGCGCGCTCGGCAACAGCGGCAGCGGCGGCAGGGCGGTCGCCTGTGAGGATTTCGATGTGATCAAAACGATCCCGCAATGCTTGCAGAGCCGACACGGCGCCGGCTCGCTCGGCATCGGCGGCGAGGAGCCAGCCGGCCAGGGTGCCATCCACCTGCACATACAGCGGAGTTTGGTCGGTCGGAAGGTCGGGCAGGTCAGCGGTGGCGGCAAGGTCGGCGTTGCCCACCACCACCGTGCGCGCCTCCACCTGCGCGCGGATGCCGCGTCCGGGCAGGGCCTCGAAGTCGCTGGGCGTAGATGCGGTGAGGCCGCGTGCATGGGCGGCGTGTCGCACAGCTGCAGCCAGCGGATGCTCGGAGTAGTGCTCGGCTCCAGCAGCCAGGCGCAGCAGTTCGGCCTCCGTGTATCCGTTACGCGGTACCACCTCGGTGATCTGCGGCTCGCCCAGCGTGAGCGTACCGGTTTTGTCAATCAGAAGCACATCGGCCTGGGCCAGTCGCTCAAGGTATTTGCCGCCCTTGATGAGAAGACCGCGCTGTGCCGAGGTGCCAATGGCGGCCAGCATGGCAACGGGCGTAGCCAGCGCAAATGCACACGAGCACGCCACCACGAGCACAGCCACAGTGGCCATAACGCTCCCGCCAATGAGATACGTGCCGGTTGCCACCACGGCTACGAACGGAAGGTAGTACCCCGAAAACTGGTCGGCCCAGCGTTGCATGCGGCCCTGATGGGCCTCGGCCTCCTCAACCATCTGCACGACGCGTCCGAACGTGGTATCGGTGCCGGTGTCTTCGGCCCGGATGCGCAAATGGCCGCCCTGGGCTACGGTGGCGGCAAACACGGAGGCGCCCTCGGTGGCCTCTACGGGCATACTCTCGCCCGTGATGGCCGCCTGGTTGATGGTGGCATGTCCGCCAATCACGGTGCCATCGACGGGGATCGTTTCGCCGGGGCGTACCACAACGGTATCGCCGGGGTGTACGGCCTCAACAGAGATGGTGCGCTCTGCATCTCCCCGAATAACGCGTGCTTCTTGCGGAGCCTGGCGCATGAGCGAACGCAGAGCACCACGAGCCCGGTTGGTGGTGAACGACTCTACGTAATCGCCCAGCCGCATAAAAATGACAATGATGAGTGCTGTGACCCACTCTCCGGTGGCCAATGCGCCGATGACGCCCACGGTCATGAGCGTGTGGGCAATGACGTTTCGATTCCAGGTCGCTGCGGCCACTTTTTTGAACACGGGGTAGCCCAGCGCCAGTGTGCCCAACCAGCCGAGGGGAGCCGGAATGGTGTCTTCGATCCAGTGAAACACGCCGAGGCCGTGCCCAAGCACAGCCAGCGCGAGCACCACAGCCGCCACCCCGGCCAGCAGTCCAAACGAGCGACGCGTGTGCGACTGGGTCACTTCGGGCGTATCTGCAGAGGCCACTTCGTATCCAGCGCGTGTAATGGCGGATTTGACGTTGGCCCACGGATCGCGGCCCGTTTCGACATCGACAACAACTTTGCCGCTCAACAGACGCACCTGGGCCCCGGCAACACCATCAACCTGTTGGACCGCTCCTTCCACGCTCCGTGCACATCCGGCACAATCCATGCCCTGCACGGCTAACTCACGACGTGTCATGAAGATCGGGGTTGTGATTGAGTAACTCGGATTGTAAAATACGAATGTCCTGGCGTGGTAGTTGCGTGTTCGTTTGGTTGACTTGGTTGACTCGGACGGATGCCCAATGTCCAGCCTATGTTCGGCACGTCCTGCCACTTTTTGTTTTTGGTCACCACTGGTATTGTGTATGCCTGTTTCTATTCGTGTTGTCTTGATGGCCGGTCTGTTGCTTGTTACAACGGCCTGCACCGCACCGCCCTCTGAGGTGGCCGAGACACCTGATGGCATTGCCAGCTTTTACGGCGATGAGTTTGCCGGGCGCACCACGGCCAACGGCGAAACCTATGATCCTGAGGCGTTGACGGCGGCGCATCGCACACTCGACTTTGATACGGAGGTGCGCGTTACACGCGTCGATACAGGGGCTTCGGTAGTTGTGCGCATCAACGACCGGGGGCCGTTTGTGGATGGGCGCGTGATTGACTTGTCGCGTCGTGCAGCCCGCGAGATCAACATGATCGATGATGGCCTTGCCGAGGTGACGCTGGAAATCGTGAACGGTAGCAACGACCAGGATGCATCTTCGACCAACGGCGGCGCTTCTTCGTGGTAG
>CAZZCI010000387.1:0-2639 GCA_964653015.1 uncultured Rhodothermales bacterium | reverse complement strand
TTAGTTTATGCCCCAGTCTGTTTTTGCTTCTATCGATTCGTTGCTGTTTATGGATGGTTCGATTGTTCTCATTGAAGACCAGCCCTACGATGCTGAACTCACGCTGCGCGCGCTACGCGGTCTGGGGATTGAAGAGCAAGTCATGCATGTGCGTGATGGCGCCCAAGCCCTCACCTACCTGCTTGACGACCCCGACACCCCTCCCCCCAAACTCATCCTACTCGACTTAAAGCTACCCAAGGTAAGTGGCATAGAAGTGCTCGAAGCACTCAAGACCAACGAGCGCACCAAATGCATTCCCGTCATTGCCCTATCCTCTTCGCAGGAGCATCAAGACGTGGAGCGTTGCTACGCGCTCGGCGTAAACAGCTACGTGGTAAAGCCCGTAGACTTTACTGACTTCACCGACACCGTGCAGCAGATTGGTCGCTACTGGCTCTCGATGAACCAGACCGTTTGCTGAGTAGCTGCCTCGTCTCCTCACTGTGTAAGCACGTACTTGCTCATGGCTACGACTGATACGGATTGGGATGCGCTTTGTGTGTTACTGCTTGAAGATGTAGACACCGATGCCGAACTGGTCCGCCATCAACTCCGGGCCGATGGCATTACAGGCACCGTACGCCGCGCCACCGACCGCGCCTCGTACACCCGCGCCCTGGATGAGATAACGCCCGACCTCATCCTGGTCGATTATTCGCTACCCTCATTCGATGGGCTCACGGCCCTGGACATGGCGCAAGAACGGGTGCCGGATGTGCCGGTCGTGTTCGTGTCGGGGGCGATTGGCGAGGAGCGAGCCATCGAAACGCTCAAACAGGGGGCCACCGACTACGTGCTCAAAGACACGTTGAGCCGTCTGGGGCCCGCCGTAAAGCGCGCGTTGAAGGAGGCCGAAGAGCGCCGGGCACGCAAAGCAGCCGAGCAAGCCCTACGCGAGGCCCACGATGCTCTCGAAGAAAAGGTGCGCACCCGTACCGCTGCACTGCGCGCCAGTGAACAGCGCCTGTCGACGATCATCGACTCGGCGCTGGATGCAATCATCAACATCAATGCCGATCTCGAAATTACGCTTTTCAACAAAGCGGCCGAACACATCTTTCAGGCATCGGCCAACGAGATGCTCGGCACCTCCATTATCCCCCTGGTAAGCGATGAGTTTGCCGCGTTGCTGCGCAACTATGTGGAGCAGGCACCGGCTCCTGAAGACGCCACCCCGCGCCACGATAGCCGCTCCATCGGAGCCGCCGAGGGCCTGGAAGCATGCCGCGCCCATGGCCCCTCGTTTCCGGTAGAAGCCACCCTGTGCCCGCTTCCGCTGCCCGACGAGCCGCAGCACCTGCTCATGCTCCGCGATATCGATGCTCGCAAGCAAGCCGAAGCCCAGGCCTCACAGTTGGCCTCCGAAAAAGAGTACCTGCAAGAAGAGATTCGGGCCGAGCAGCGCTTTGAGAAAATTGTTGGCACCTCGCCCCCCATGCAAGCGGTGTTTACGGCCATTGACCAGGTCGCTGCCACCGATACCACCGTGCTTGTGTGTGGAGAAACCGGCACCGGCAAAGAACTGGTAGCCCGTGCGCTGCACGAACGAAGCCCGCGCGCCGACAATGTGCTCGTTAAAGTGAACTGCGCCGCCCTCTCCAGCGACCTGATCGAGAGTGAACTCTTTGGTCACGAAAAGGGCGCGTTCACCGGCGCATCAGAGCAGCGCGTAGGACGCTTTGAACTGGCCGATGGCGGCACGCTGTTTCTCGACGAGATTGGCGAACTGGCTATGTCCACCCAGTCGAAGCTGTTGCGAGCGCTGCAGGAGCAAGAGTTTGAGCGGGTAGGCGGAAGCCGTACCATTCAGGTGGATACGCGCATCATTGCAGCCACAAACGTCGATCTGGAAAAGGCGGTCGACGCGGGCCGCTTCCGGTCCGATTTGTACTACCGGCTCAACATCTTCCCGATTAACCTCCCTCCACTTACCGAGCGCACCGAAGACATCCCGCTCTTGGCCGACCACTTTCGGGAGTTGTTTGCCCAGCGCATGGGAAAGTCGATCACCGGTATCAGTCCTAGCGCCATGGCGGTGCTCACTGCGTATGACTGGCCGGGCAACGTGCGCGAGCTGGCCAACATTATGGAGCGGGCGGTGATCTTGGCACAGGAGGATTTGATCCGCGCCGACGATCTATCGATCTCGCAGCGCACCGCTCCATCCGACGCAAACGGCACATTTCCGACGTTAGAGGAGGCGCAGCGGCGTCATATTATTCGGGCACTTGAAGCCACTGGAGGCACCGTAGGCGGCGACGAGGGCGCAGCAGCCCTGCTCGGGATGAAACGCACCACCCTCCTTTCCCGCATGGACCGCCTCAATATCAATGCGGCCACCTACCGGGAATAGCAAAACATGGGTAGGCATGCCAATCATGGTGGAATATGTGAGGCAAGACCTACTGCGCTGTCACACCTGAAAGTTATAGTCCAAACTTGTCATCGCGAGGAGGGAGCCCTACGACTGACGTGGCGCTGTGAGCGCTAGCGAACGAGTGCTCCTGGGGTGCGATCTCATGCCTCCCGATTGGGCGGCTGCATCTGGTCTGACAGCAATGAGATTGCGTCGCTGCGCTCGCAATGACAAGATTGTG
>CAZZCI010000386.1:0-2641 GCA_964653015.1 uncultured Rhodothermales bacterium | reverse complement strand
AACATTAAGAACGGGAAGGCAAGATCCAACTTCAACCTGTGACACAGCACTATCGCAACGTCGCCCTTGAATGTTGAAATGTAGCATCAATACCCCCTTGCAAACACTCGGCTCCAAGCAAACGTGAGGTCTAACACCGTTGCAGATTCGTATCCAACACACACAGGTGAGTTGACAATGAATCCATAGTGTGTATCTTAAACGTCCTACCTACAAGCACTTTCGAGTTTGCGCTGGGCACATGCACACGCTGCGCCCTCGAAAGGGCTGTTGATTTGTATCGTTGCTCACTCTGCCGGGCCTTGGTCCCTCCTGCCTATGCCACGTCTTACTGCCGATCAACGCTATCTCTGGAATGAAGGTACCGACTACCAATGTTACACCTGGATGGGTGCGCACGCCAATCCGGCTGGCACCTGGTTTCGGGTGTGGGCACCCAACGCAGATTCGGTATCAGTGATGGGCGATTTCAACGACTGGTCTGCAGATGCGCATCCATTGCGTGATGCCGGCGGCGGACTCTGGGAAGCCTATGTACGTTCTGCCCGAACAGGAGCGCGCTACAAGTATCGCATCAACGCCAATGGCGAGGCGCTCGACCGCACCGATCCGTTTGCATTTGCCCTGGAGCCCCCCGCTGAAAACACATACGAGGGCATTTCGTCGATCATCGTTGACCTGGACGATTACACGTGGGACGACGACGAATGGATGGCGCATCGCCGCGGTCCTGATACGCTCAACGAGCCGGTTTCTATCTACGAAGTGCACATGGGCTCGTGGAAGCACGCGGCCCTCGGCGAATCGTATTCCTATCGCGATATTGCGGAACCGCTCGCCGAGTACGTTACCGACATGGGCTACACCCACGTCGAACTGATGCCGGTGGCTGAACATCCATACTACGGCTCATGGGGCTACCAAACGCTGGGCTACTACGCTCCCACATTCCGCTACGGAAGCCCACAGGACTTCATGCACTTTGTGGATACCATGCATCAGCATGGCATCGGGGTGTTGCTTGACTGGGTCCCCGCCCACTTTGCTACCGACCCGCAGGGACTTACGTACTTCGACGGCACGCATCTTTTTGCGTACGACGATCCTCGCATGCGCAACCATCCCGACTGGGGCACCTACGTGTTCGATTACGGACGCAGCGGCGTGCGCAATTTTCTGATTGGAAATGCGCTCTTCTGGCTCGACCGCTATCACATTGACGGACTACGCGTCGATGCGGTAGCTTCTATGCTGTACCGCGACTACTCGCGCGAGGATAACTGGGTGCCAAACGAGCACGGCGGGCGCGAAAACCTGGAGGCCATTCGTCTGCTGCAAGATACCAACAAACAGGTGTACGAGCGCTTCCCCAACGCCATGACCATTGCCGAGGAATCAACGGCATGGCCTGGAGTGACCACCCCAGTGGACCATGGCGGACTCGGATTCCTCTACAAGTGGAATATGGGCTGGATGAACGATACGCTCGAGTACTTCGAGAAAGAACCTGTTCACCGCAAGTACCACCACGGCGATTTTACATGGACGCTCAGCTGGGCGTTCTCCGAACAGTACATGCTGCCCTTCTCGCATGATGAGGTGGTGCATGGCAAGCAATCGATGTGGGCTAAGATGCCCGGCGATGACTGGCAGAAGGCGGCCAACCTGCGCCTACTCTACGCCCATCAATATGGCCACCCCGGTAAAGTGCTATCGTTTATGGGGAACGAGTTTGGGCAGCATCACGAGTGGAATCACGACCACTCGATTGAATGGCACTTGGCTGAGGAGCCGCTCCACGCAGGCATTCAGCAGTGGGTGGCCGACCTCAACACGCTTTATCGGCGTCGCCCAGCCCTCTGGCGCGACAATGAAGACGGGTTCGAATGGATTAGCTATGGCGATCGGGAGCAGAGCGTCTTGGCCTATCTGCGCCGCCACAACGATCAGGTGCTCGTGTTTATCCTGAACATGACGCCTGTGGCGCGCACCGACTACCGCGTAGGCTTACCCCATGCCGGAATGTGGCAAGAACGCCTCAACAGCGATGCCGATGTGTACGGCGGCAGTGGTGTGGGCAACGCGGGGCAGGTGGAGGCCACGTCTAACGGCTACCACGGCCAGCCGGCCTCGGCCTCGCTCGTCGTGCCTCCGCTTGGTGTGCTCGTCCTTTCCCCCGACTATCAATCGGACTTCGCCCCGTACAATCCGCTCGCACGCTAGGCACACGGTCTGTGCGCTTAGCAACACTTTACCTTTCAGGCCCCATCAACGTGAGCATGAGGGTACGACGCCCGCCGTGGTTGCGATGCTCGCACAGGTAGAGCCCCTGCCAGGTGCCCAGCGCCAACTCGCCATCCGATACCGGGAGCCAGAGCCCCGGACCAATGAGCACGGCTTTGATGTGTGCGGGCATGTCATCGGAGCCTTCGAGGGTGTGCTCGTAATACGGCTGGTTCTCGGGGACCATCTGGTTGAGGTGCCGTTCCAGGTCGCCTCGCACATCGGGACTGGCGGCCTCGTTCAGCGCAATCGATGCGGAGGTGTGCTGGATGAACACATGGAGCATACCGTTCGATACATCGGCCAACTCGGGCAGAGCGTCGGTCACAGCATTCGTGATGAGATGAACGCCGCGTGG
>CAZZCI010000385.1:0-2660 GCA_964653015.1 uncultured Rhodothermales bacterium | reverse complement strand
CACACGCCAATCTTCGGGTTGCAACGCGCCCCGTTTTAATGGTGTCATCTTGAGCGGAGCGAATAAAGATCTCCCTCGAAATGGGCAGGACCGCTTGATCGATCAGAGCCTGCTGAGCGCCGAGGAGATGGTTCGGCGTGCTCCGGGCTGGGCCCGTCGCGTGCTCACCATGACAGGTTTTTTGGTAAGGGGTTGGGACACAGAGTTTGGCACGGTCTCCGCCTCCTAACAATCAGGTGTGACAGCGCATCACCTCCACTCTGTTGGAAATCTTGTAACCGCAGCCTAAATTCGTTACGCTATGTAAAGCCGTTGCGGCTATATCCTCGAACCAACCCATAGTCGTACCCGAACGCACCTTCCCTCTGGCCCTACTGCAAGGCTTTTAGAATGTTATGAACTGGTATATACGTTCTCTCTTAATTGGTGAACTCATTATTGGATTTGGGCTTGCCCTTTTTCTATGGGTATGGGGAGTGCTGGTAACGCCAGCACTCGTTATGTCATCGGGAGTGGCACTCTTTACGGGGTCAATTGCAGAAGCATTCTCGCTAATGGGTCCACTCATTGCAGTTATTGGAGGTGGATTTGGCCTCTGGGGGCTCTACAATTTGGCCCTAAAGGTGCTCTTTCCAGATCGCGCCGTTATGGCGCCGCATCGGTTGCTTCTGTTTGTGGCGGTAGGCAGTGCCACGTTGGTCCTTGCTGTGCTTTTGCTGGAGCTGCAGGGCATCGAAGCGATTATGGTCTTGGGACTTCCTCTAGGGGTTGCTGCTCACTTTTTATACATGGCACGAGAGTATGTGCGGAAAGCATTCGATAGGTAGAGGTCGAATGTACGATGAGGTGTATTACATCGGATGCCTTGCATGGCCAAGACACGTTCTATTCATCATTCGAATGTTCAATATGAGGCTGAAAATGTCCGGTGTTGTTTTCGTTGTTGCCTTTCTTTTTGGGATAATCAGTCTAAGCACATTTGCGCAAGAGCGTTCGTCCCATTTCGATGAGCCCGCCGAGGTGCTGCTTCCACACAACTACAGTCCGGATCGTGCGCATCCAGTGCTTGTGTTTCCGCAAGCCACCTATACCACAGCACGCACCCAAGCGCTTCGGTTTGGCATCAACCCCGAAACGCACCATGACTTTGTGCTGGTACTACCGCGCGGTACATTCACACGTGACGACTATCTGCCTGATTTTATACAGTTTGTAGAGTGGTATGAAGAGCGGTTGCTTGACGATCTCGAAACGGTGAAGGATACCGTATCTGTAGATCCCGACCGGGTGTATCTAGCCGGGTTTTCCTTGGGGGGCGACTTATCGTGGGCCTTGAGCAGTCGCAATCCCAACCTTTTTGCCGGAGCGGTTATGAGCGGAACGCGGGCCAGCTATCCCATGAGCACGGAGGCGCGACAGGTGCTGGAGCAACGCGGGTACCGGGCCGCATTTCTTATTGGCGAGGATGAGGCTCCAGCACGTGCCCAGGGCATCCGACACGCATATGAGCACTTAAGCCAAGCTCGCATTGAGACGCAGTTCGAAGAACACCCCGGCGCGCATCAGGCCCCTGATCGGCTTACCGGACGGGAAGCACTCGATTTCGTCACCGAGGGACAGGCTATGATTGGGGAGCCCGGCCGTCTTTCGGGCACCAGCAGCACATCCGATGCAACCGAACTCCATTTAAAGACCGACTTTCGTCCGGACCCGCACACCATTTCTGTGGAAGGCGTTGGCGGGTCAACACGTCTTCCGGGGGCGTCGTGTACTGGCTATATCGAAGATACAGACCCCGATGCAACACTTTTCTTTGAGGCCGGAACGTATCCGCTTAGTTTTGTGGTGGAGGCGGGAGCCACATTGTACATTCAGCCGCCGGGGGGCACGTCGATTTGCGAGGCGCACATTCAGGGGCACGATAGCACAAGTATTACGTTTCGCTTTCCCGACTCGGGCACGTACGACGTGTGGGTGGCTGCCCCAGAAGCAGGCAGCCGGAATCGCATTGACAGGGTCGAACTAACGTTCACCGAGTTTGAACTCGATGCTCCTACACGTGTGGTTGAGTGACAGGAACAGGGGGACACGTGCGCACCAAACAGATCGGGACCGGACGAACCGGCCCCGATATCCCCCACCACGGTGTTTTTTGTAGATCCCCGTTCAAATCAGTAGTGCGGATGCGCGGTCTTGCTTATTCCACCACGGTGACCTCATGCTCGATTTCGGTAGTGCGTCCATCGGACGGATCGCTTCCCTCAACCGCTCGTCCTGTAACCCAGATCGTGGTTGTACCGGGCACATCGAACTGAAGGTCAACTGTCCGTTCAAGCCCGACAATTTGCATGGTGCAGGCATCGGCTCCGCTGTGTTTGTCATACGGCGTAATGGTCACAGCGGTGGGCGGATCTCCCTCGGTTTCAACATCTTCTCGGTCTGCGCGCCAGCATCCATTTGGGCCGAGGGTTGTTACGGTCACCTCAAACGAAACGCCTGCCTCCACGGTATCGGGAGCAGAAAGCGCAAGGTACTCATCAGGGATGCTGGATGCGGTGGCCTCTGCCTCATCACTGGGTGGGTCTTCCCACTCAATAATTCCCATTTCAGGGTCGGTAGCTTCATCGTCTGTGCCAAGCACAGAGTCACATCCCATGAGC
>CAZZCI010000384.1:0-2671 GCA_964653015.1 uncultured Rhodothermales bacterium | reverse complement strand
AAGCCTGCTAAACAGATACAGCGTACCGCAAGGCCCTTCTATACATGTCATGCTGAACGCAGTGAAGCATCTCAGCGGGATGTGGCCGGGGGGCTCTGCTGCTTGGTGGCCGAGAGGTGCACCCTGCGCGCACCGGACGTGGCGAGCCTGTGGGGGTGGCGTTGAGATCCTTCCGCCTAGCGGCGTCAGGATGACCTGCAGCACGATATGATCTTGTAGAGCATGTGTGTTTAGTGACATGCTACAGAGCGCCGGGGACGCAAGCGGTCCCCGATCGGGGCTCCAATCCAGCAAGCGCAATCAGGCCCACGGAAGTAGCCATTCGGTGAGCTTCTTGGTGAAGCGTCCGTAGGGCGGGTAGAGCGTCTGCATGAGTCCGGAGCCACGTTTGCGCGTGAGGACACTCCGCATATCCGAAAACTCCTCAAAGCTGTAGCGCCCCGTCCCCATGCCAATGCCGCTGTGTCCGGCTCCCCCAAACGGCAGATGCGGGTTCAGGTAGTGAATGACCGTGTCGTTGATGCAGACGCCGCCCGATTGGGTGCCGTCGAGCAGGGTGCGGACGTTCGATTCGTTGCCTGTAAAGTGATACATGGCCAGCGGGTTTTCGCGCTGGTTGATCGCTGCAATGGCGTCGTCAAGGTGATGGTAGGACTGCACCGGGAGGATCGGCCCGAAGATTTCCTCCTGCATCACGGTGGCGTCGTTCGGCACATCCCGCAAGACCGTGGGCTCTATGTAGTTTTCGGTGGCATCCACAGTACCGCCGTACTCCAGTTGGGCGCCGCGTTCGATAGCGTCTTGGAGCGCTTCGGAGAGCCGATTGGTGTGGTGATCGTTTACGAGGCGCGCGTAATCGCCGCTCTGCTGCCGGTCGGTGGGCGTTTGTCCGTAAAACTCTGTGATGGCAGTGCGCAGGGCCTGCACGAACGGATCGGCAACCGTCGCATCCACCAGCACATAATCGGGCGCGATGCACGTTTGCCCCGCATTCAAGAATTTGCCCCACGCAATGGTACGCGCCGCGTGTTCCACATCGGCGGTAGCATCCACCACGGCGGGCGACTTACCGCCCAGCTCCAGCGTTACGGAGCTAAGGTGCTCAGCAGCTGCTTTCATCACGATACGTCCCACTTTGGGACTTCCCGTAAAGTAAAAGTGATCAAAGGGTTGTTCAAGTAGCGCCGCGCCTATCTCCTTGTCCCCACGCACAAGCGTAACCTCGCGCGGATCGTACAGCGTGTCGATCATCTCGGCCATTAGGGCGCTGCTGTTCGGCGTGAATTCCGACGGTTTCAACATAACGCTGTTGCCGGCTGCTATCGCGCCTACGAGCGGCCCCAGGGTGAGCATAAACGGATAGTTCCACGGGCTCATGATGCAGACCACCCCTTTCGGCGTCGGCTCGATGCGGGAGCTCGTACCGGTGAGCAAGCGCGGTGTGGGCACACCCTGCGGTTTCATCCATGAACGCAGATTGTCGATGGCAAACTGCACCTCGTCGGCCAGCGCCTTGACCTCCGTCATATCCGCTTCGATAGGGGGGCGCCGAAAATCCTGGTACATGGCCGCCTGAATGTCGGAGCGCCGCGTCCAGATAAGATCGTGAAGCCGTTGCAACTTTTCGATCCGGCCCGCGGCTGGTTGCGCACGGACGCTGGGATGGTGCGCCCGCTGCGCTTCAAATGCTGCTTGAACTTGGGATTTGGGATCGTCTTTTGTGGTGTGGGGCGTTGCTTGTAACGTTTCCATGACAGATGGGAAAAATGAGGCCAGTTATTCGTGGATTAGGTGCCTGATTTAGGTCCTATTCACCATTATAGTTAGACGCATGCACGCACTGTTAGTTGTCGATGTACAAAACGATTTTTGTCCGGGTGGCGCCCTGCCAGTGCCTGAAGGGGATACGATTGTTCCTACTGTTAATCGGCTGATGGAGGGCTTTGACGCGGTCGTTCTCACGCAGGATTGGCATCCGGCGGAGCACCAGTCGTTCGCGTCGCAGCATGCGGGGCATGCGCCCTACGATACCATTGAAATGGCATATGGCGAGCAGGTGCTGTGGCCCGACCATTGTGTGCAGGGCAGCGAGGGCGCCGCGTTTCATGACGAGCTGAACACCGACCGCGCTGATCTAATCATCCGTAAGGGCTTTCGTCCAGAGATCGATTCGTACTCGGCGTTTTACGAGAACGACGGTACCACGGCCACCGGATTGACCGGCTACCTCAACGCACGCAGCATCGACACACTGGTGGTAGTGGGACTAGCCACGGACTTTTGCGTGCGGTGGTCGGCCACGGATGGCCGCAGTGAGGGCTTTTCGGTGTATGTGGTCGAAGACGCCACACGGGGGATTGACCAGAACGGCTCCATGGATGCGGCCTGGAAAGCGATGGGTGATGCGGGGGTACAGGTGATTTCATCAGATGCGGCGGAAATGCTGCCTGCCTGAGGGGCTAGTCTATGCACACAACTCGAGGTGGTGATAATCGTTGATCACGGGTTGCAATCTGGACTTGTTGTTGACTGTTGTTGACGGGATCATCAACGTATTGGCCAGAACGCGGGACGGCGCCCGCGGGGCCTCGTGCGGCCGATGCCTTTTCTGGATCCTGGATCGCGCTCGCAGGCTCGCTTTCCTGTCCTGAACTCGATTCAGGATCCATTC
>CAZZCI010000383.1:0-2678 GCA_964653015.1 uncultured Rhodothermales bacterium | reverse complement strand
CAATAGTTTTGGGGATTGCCGGTTGGTTTCTCCTCCATCCTACCCTTTCTCCCCGGTACGTTTTTAGCGATGGGCCACAGATCGCCGTTCCGTAGCCCGGGATCAGGAGCGGAGCGGATATCCCGGGCGGCATTGAGCCATCCTACCTGTCCTCCCCGAGGAGGAAGGAACCGTGGAAGGCGTTCATCACGTCCCCCTCAGAGGAGCTATGGTGTATACACAACGCAACCGGAGGCGAACTCCCGCTTGCGTCCTCGTCGCGACGCGGAGCATCGCGACGAGGGGTGCGTTTTTCTCGGTACGTTAGGGTGCAGCGTTACCTGAAGATTGACCTGTTACACAGCACTATACTATCCTGTCGAAGCGTATCCGTAGACAGAAAAACAGGGTAAGAAACAGTCGCTTTAAGGCCATGTTTACATGGGCCATTTAGAATGAATCACCCACCCCTGCATTAATATGCCTGCTAAGGTTGCGTTCTCCACGATTCCTGAACTGTTTACGCGCCTGGTTGACGAATACCGAGGTCAGTCGCGTACGGTGCTGCGGTACAAATCCAAAACGACGGATCAGTGGGAAGATATTTCGTGGGAAGCGCTTGAGGCGCAGGTCCAGGCGTTTGCCGGATTCTTGCACGCGCAAGGCATTCGTCCGGGCGACCGTGTTGCCATCCTGTCCGAAAACCGTCCGGAGTGGGTCATCACCGATCTGGCCACACAGATTTTGGGTGCTGTCAACGTTTCTATTTACAACACATTACCCGCTTCCAAGGTCGGCTATATCCTGCGCGATTCGGGGGCGCAATGGGTGGTGGCTTCGGTACCCGTGCAGCGCAAAAAAGTGGAAGCCATTGCCGGGGAGTGTCCCGATCTGCAGGGCATAACAGTAATGAGCGATCTACCCGATGATGCGCCTGACTTCATGACGCATTGGGATGAGGCGCAACGCAGCGGCGAGACATACTGGCGCGAGCACCAGAACGCGCTTGCCCACCTCGGACGCGACGTGCGCCCCTCCGATACCAGCGCGCTCATCTACACGAGCGGCACCACTGGCGACCCGAAAGGGGTAGTGCTTAGCCATCGCAACTTCTGCGAGAACGCCAAGGCAGCGCTCGACCGAGTGCCGTTCAACGCTAACGACCATCACCTGTCATTTCTGCCGCTCTGCCACGCATTCGAGCGCACCGCCGGGTACACTGCCGTGCTGGCAGCAGGAGCTACCATCAGCTATGCTGAAAGCATCGAGGCGCTGACTCAGAATCTGCTGGAGGTAAACCCCACCGTTCTCATTTCGGTACCACGCGTCTTTGAAAAGGTCTACAGCAAAATCCGAGATAAGGTCGACAGCGGCTCTGCGTTGAAGGCGCGCATTTTTGAGTGGGCGGTAGACACTGGACAACGGCATGCGGAGGCTGAACAAAATGGAGGAGCCGGATGGGCGCTGCGCACGCAGTACGCGCTGGCTCACAAACTGGTCTTTTCCGAGCTTCACGAAAAGCTAGGCGGCAACCTCCGGTTTGCAGCATCGGGTGGAGCTGCGCTCCCGAAAGAAATCGGGCAGTTCTTTCAGGCAGCAGGGATTACGATCATCGAAGGCTATGGCCTCACTGAAACGGCACCGATTCTTGCCGTGAATCCAATGGATGCGCCGCGCTACGGCACCGTTGGGCATGTATTG
This sequence comes from uncultured Rhodothermales bacterium, assembly GCA_964653015.1. Classification (GTDB taxonomy): domain Bacteria; phylum Bacteroidota; class Rhodothermia; order Rhodothermales; family Salinibacteraceae; genus Longimonas. The sequence goes on along the minus strand of CAZZCI010000383.1, from coordinate 998 downwards.
CCGGATGTAAAAGTCTGCATCAAGGATCTGGAAACGGATGCCCCCATCGGTACGCTGAACGGCAATGATTATCCGTCGAAGCTAACCACCGAAGAGGGCGAGATTGTCGCAAAAGGACCAAACATCATGGAGAAATACTGGCGATTGCCTGAGGCCACCCGAGGGGCGTTCGATCCCGATGGATGGTACCATACCGGCGATGTGGGGCGCTTTGTGGACGGCTACCTGCAGGTGACCGATCGCATCAAGCACATGCTGGTATCGCAAGGCGGCAAAAACATCTATCCAGGACCGATTGAGGAGCACTTCAAGACGCAGGGCCTGATCGACCAGATTGTAGTACTGGGCGATGATCGTCCGTTCTTAACCGCGCTCATTGTGCCCGAGTTTGAAGCGCTACGCATGCACGGTCGTGACAAAAGCGAACCGGTGCATCCTGAGGACAATACAGCGCTTATCGACGAGCGCTGGGTCGACCGGCTGTATAGTGGAGCCGTAAGCACATACAACAAAGAGGCGCCTGCCTATGAGAAAATCCGAGCCTTCCGACTGATTGACGAACCGTTTACCGTTGAAAATGGATTGCTTACGCCGACGCTTAAGGTAAAGCGGCGCATTATTCACGACACCTACGGCGACCTGATTGACGAAATGTATGATGCGTTCTCGCGGCGAGGGTAGAATGGACCAGCCTGGGCCTAAACGCATTTCATAAAGCGGTCACCCATCCGGCGGATCTTCTCCTATGCGCCCCAGGTATGTCATTGTTGTATCGGGGCGTGGCGCAGCCAGGTAGCGCGCTTCGTTCGGGACGAAGAGGTCCCCGGTTCAAATCCGGGCGCCCCGACACACACGATCTAAACAGAAACGGTCTGCTAGCCCATCGGCCAGCAGACCGTTTTTATGTTGATCGACAGCCCCGGCCCTTGTCCGGTCTTGGGGCACTATCGTTACAAGCATCCCTTACCGCACCACGGTCACGCGCTGCGTTTCGGTGT
>CAZZCI010000382.1:0-2689 GCA_964653015.1 uncultured Rhodothermales bacterium | reverse complement strand
GGTGGAAGTACAGGATGTCTGTTGACATTCAAATGAAGTGATAATGGATTAGTAAGAGAATTCAATTAGCTTGGACAGTACGTCAAGTAAATTCTCACAGCGCATCACTGATTCTGTATCAGGGATGCGTTGTGTACTTATGTATAGCACACGACAAAAGTCAGACCACCCTTCAAAGTCCAGTTTAAGCGGCTCTGAGCGGGGCTTTTCCGAAGAAACGCTTCGACTTTCTTAAAAAGCTATCCGCAAAGCGGCTCGCCAAAAGTCCATTTGTGACGATTCAAAGGAGCCCCTGCTTATGCTCCCGAATTAGGTAAGGGCTAGCATTTTTTGTCATGTGCCAGAGTGTACTTTTGCACAACCTCATTTTACAAATGCACAAATTAGGGCCTGCGACGCTACTTTTTTTTGCCTATTACTGGGCTGCACATCGGACCCTGGCGACATTCCACATGAGGGATCAGCACCGCCTCAGACTGAGATCCCTTTTACCCAACACTTCGCCGCGGTCGACACGATCCAGCTTGAGGCCGATCCGTTGATTGGCGAAATTCGTGCCATGGATGTCAATGAAGCGGGCGATTTTCTGATCTCGGACTGGAGGGCGCAGGAGATGTACTTGTTCAGTCCCGACGGTACACATCGGCGAACCTTGGATCCCGAACCTTGCCATCCTGGGTTCAACTGGAGTCCCATTCGTGCTCAGTTTGCGCCCGATGGATCGATCGTCGTTGCGAATAATGGCCCCGGAGGGTATCAGTTTGAACCCAATGGTCAGTGTAGAGCACCTATGCACGACACGTACAGTGCATCATTTTTCTTTACATTCGACCAAGACGGTGCGATGTATGGACTGTACAATTACCCAGACGAGTACTTCATTCGCAAAATGACATCGGAGGGGGAGGAGATTGACACGTTCGGGCATGACGGTGATTTTGCCGCTGTTGCCCAACGCTGGCGAGTTGGCGGACTCGTCTCCGACCACAACGAAAACGTGTATCTCGCGTTGCCTCACAGTCCGCATCTTCATGTATACAGCACCAGCGGCACGCTTGTGCGCACGGTTGGCCATCAGCCTTCATACTTCGAGCCCATGAGCGAGGACATTGCGGACCATACCGGTTCTCCGCAAGCTATCATGGATGCTGTAGAAGATCTCCTCGCCACAAGTTCAAGCACCTCCAAGGTCTTCCGCCTCGACGAAAACGCATTTCTCATCGAGTACAATAACTCGTATATGGACTCCTCTGACCGCACGCGCGGGCTCACCGTTATCGATACAATGGGCACACCATTGGTAGAGGGCGAAATACGTTTTGGCAGTGATATCCGCCTGCGAGCCGCGCACAACGGACTGTTGTACGCACTCGCCGAAAGCGGTACACAGTCTGGCACACTTAACCCAAAGATCGTCACCTATAGATTTATCCCGAGTGATCAAGACCTTTAGCGTCGCCGGGGACGCAAGTGATCCCCGAGCAGACTGACTACCGGCTGCTGCTCACCCGCCGGGCCTCATCAGGCATGGCGAGGTGGTCGGATAAGTCCTCCAGCTCGGCGGGTGTCCACCCGGTAGGTTCGGTAAGCGCATACCAGGCTTCGATGTAATCAACGGTTGCGTACTCGTGCCCGTAGCCACGGGGGGCGCTGGTGCCCGCCAGCATATCCACGGCCACCTGCAGCATCGTAACTACCGGATACCACTGCAGGTCGTCGGAGACGTCAGGTCCACGGGGCGGCTGCATCCAGTCGGGCTCTTGCGTGAGCATACGCGGCTCGAAGAAGGTGATCGGATCGCTGGCATACTGCAGAAAGGCGATGCGGAAGTCGCCCCACGGAGCGCGGCCATCATGCAGTCCCCCCTCCTGGTTCATGAAGCGCACCACCGAGCCATCGCGGAAGCGAGGCCGCCAGGCGGGCGATTCGGGCTCGCGCTGATCGGTTACGGTGCGCCAGGTGCTCTGCCGAAACGGCGGCCCCACCCACAGCGCCCCGTCAAAGGGGTCGTTGATGATATCATAGAAATCAAAGGAGCGGTCGGAGTTGAGCGCGCCCAGGCTGAGCCCGTTGAGATAGAACTCCGGACGCTCGTCAGACGGGAGCGTAGTCCAGTGGTCATACACCGTCCGAAAAAGCGCCTGCGCCATCTCCGCGCCGTAATCATCTTCGGTAAGCAGCGCCAGCGGACTCGGCAAATACGAGTACTGGGCGGCCACCGAGGCCACGTCGCCGCGATGCAAGTATTCGATCGTTTCGATGGAGGGCGGATCCACCCAGCCGGTTCCTGTTGGTGTGATGAGCACGAGCACCGAGCGATCGAATGCATTCACCCGAAGCAGTTCGTCGAGCGCAAGGCGCGCTCGGGCTTCCACATCTTCGGCGGCATGCATGCCCACATAGACGCGTCGGGGTTGCGTGGCGGGTTCGTCGATAACCGTCGCTATGGAGTCGGCCTGCGGCTCTGACGCCAGAAAGCGGCGTCCTTCTCGTCCCATGTCTTCCCATTCAAGTAGCGAGGCCGGGCTGCCTGCTCGCATGTTGTCTGTAGGCTGTGGGGTGTCGTCTTCAATGAGCGCATCGACCTGCTCGTACGAGGTATCGGCGGAGCGCATGAGGGCTGATACCAACACCCCGTCGACGACCAGCCAGAACAGATAGAACGACAGCACCAGCCCCAGTACAACAG
>CAZZCI010000381.1:0-2695 GCA_964653015.1 uncultured Rhodothermales bacterium | reverse complement strand
GAGGCCATCTGTTTGATGCATTTCCCGGTCCGTATCAAACAACTGCAGCGCGCGCACTCCCTCCTCGCGATGACAAGGTGTAAACATGTTTTTTAGTAAGCCATTATCGGCCAGCACAATACCCACAGAACACTCGTCGCGATGCTCTGCGTCGCGACGAAGCGGTGGACGCTCTGCGTCCTTGTGTTCCCGCTTGGATACCTACATCGGTGAAGCATAGAGGCCTTATAGGAACGCAGAAGCGTTTTGAAGACGGTGCCGACGCAGAGGGACCGTACGGTCATGCCTCGGGTCCATCGACACGAGGAGACAGGCGTTGCTACCCAAGACTGATGTGTACATTATCCATCCCATCCCACACAGAAGACAATATATTCCACCTTTGTCAAGAAACGACTAACCAGCCAGGGCGTTATCCTTTACCACAGGCTATTCAGTTCTCAAACAGTGTGCGACTAACCTCGCCAAGCTGTCATGATTAAGTTGGGTACGGGTATGCTTGCCTTAGGTGAGCACAGAATCTCGAAACGAGGCATTCCCTACGTCAACGGGGCCGTGCAGTGGATAAGCAGGCTGCTTCTCACCACGCTTTGGATTGTTGCCGTTACAGGGGGCCCAACAGCAGCATGGGGGCAGGCCACCGACATTGAGGCCGGGGTGAGTGCGATTCAGAATGAGGCCTACGCGGAGGCGATAGAGCATCTTGCCCCGGTCGTGCAAGCGGATCCGGCTGTGGTGTACAACGACCAGCCGGTTGGATACTGGCTGGGCGTTGCATATCGTGAAACCGGCTCAGTTCAGCAAGCGCTCGCCACGTGGCAACAAACGCTCAACCAACTGGATCGCGACGATCCGCACCGACTTTCCAGTATGGATCAGCTCATACGCACTACGTTTGCGTACGATCAGGCGACCTATCATCAGCTTGCATCATATGCATATCTAGATTTGATATCTTGGATCGAAGGGGTCGATACACTTGAAAAAGCCCATCAGAACCTTGTGCGTCAGCATGCCTGGGAGGTGGCCATCATTCTACCTGACTCGATCCAGGCGCGAACGGGTATAAATCCAGATGAACTGCAACAGCAAAACGCATCGATGCAACCGTCTGAACATGCAGCAGAGATATTGCAAGGATGGTGGCGCCGCGAAGATCGGCTGCCTGCTACACCTCATAACGAGCGGCTGCTCGAACATCTCGGGCGTGTAGCCTACGCCCATCAGTACTTCAAAAGTGGGGACGTAGTCGACGATCGGGGCAAGATACTCATTCGTCTTGGGCTGCCCTCTGGGTCGAAAGAAGTGGACTTTCATGATGCCCAGTTTCGGCGCGATGTGATTCAGGAAAATCGACGACTTAACACCTTCGACTTTGCCGAAAACGAGTTCTGGTGGTATCATAACCTGGGCGACGAAGTCAACTTCCTGTTTGTGAAAGACAATGCGGGCGTTTATCGTATTGGAGAAGTGACGGACTTATTTCCCCGATCATTGCAGCGGGGGCAGTACGCAGGGGGCAGCCGCAATCAAGAGCAGGCGTATGCGTTCTTGCGCAGCATGGAGGTGGCTCTCCGGCAGCTTTCATTGCAAAACCCTACCTACATGGGGCGCTACACCGAGGTGGGCAATGTAGTTGCTGCGCTTGGAGCCGGAGGCTTAATGCATGGCGAGCCGGGTATGGGGCATTATGCCGGTAATATCCATGAGCGCAGTGCGCGCGAGGATCGGCGGCTCAACAGGAAACGCGAAGAAATCGTTGGAGCGCACCAATCTGACCTGGGCGAAAGCCGTCCGTCGTTGCCTATCGCCAAACGGTGGGCCCGCTTTCTGAACGAAGACGGGACCACGCGTACAGATGTATACTGGACCGTGTCCACGTCTGATATTCCGCCCGGCGAGTTTCACCACGACCGGTGGGAAGACCGTGATACCGACAATCTGCCCACCCGACATCGCCTGGTTACCAATCTCAATTTGGAGCATGAAGATCATCGTTCCAGCGAACGGGCGCGCGCTGCACACGTCGTGAGCGAGTCTGATGCACACGACCAACTTGCGCCCCAAACGATTACGGTCGAAACGGATGAACCGATCTTTCATCTCGCCCTGCAGTGGGATCAGCTTATGGGCGAAAGTCCTGCTGATGCGGGCAATTATGTGATGCGCCGCACGGTGGAGCGCATCGATACGCTGCAGGCGCTTGATGCCAGTGGCACCACTCTGGAGGTGAGCGACCTGAAGCTCTTTACCGCGGGGTCAGAACAGGGGGCTCATACCCTTGGTCGCGACGAACTGACGCCCTATCCGATGCAGCACGCTCAGCAGGATACGCCGCTGGGGCTGTACTTTGAGGTATATCACCTCATGTTTGACGCCGATGACCGAACACGGTATACCGTCGATCTGGAAGTAGATCGCCTGCAGACACGCGGACGCATAGCGCGGTGGTTGCGGGGAGAGGAGCGTCAGCAAACCAGTACGACATCGACGTATGAAGGCGACGCGCGACGGACTGAGGAGATGCTGTTGCTGGATATGGAGGCGTGGGAAGGGCTCGATCGCGATGAGGAGGTCACCGTTACCGTACGCGTGACCGACGAGGTTAGCGGAGCCACTACGGAGCGTACGCTTCAGTTTGCGCTCCAAGATACTGCGCCTACCATGGCCATGGATTGACACGCGGGATAGCAGC
>CAZZCI010000380.1:0-2698 GCA_964653015.1 uncultured Rhodothermales bacterium | reverse complement strand
GCTGCACCGCATCCATCGCCAAACACCGAATCGTGTTAATAGACTGGCGGTCCAGGTCGGTCGCTTTAGAGAGCACGTTAGAATCAGAAGTTGACATAAAGTACAGGGAGTGGGTCAAGGGGGATACAAAACAGAGGCAGCCCCTCGCGTCTAAGCGGCCACACACACCACAACGGCGTGCATACGAGACGGAGGGACCGTGCCGTGCAACAAAATCACAGGGGTGGGCTGCAGCCGGCTCATCCGAACAGCCCCATGCCAGAGCATCTCGGGTTAGCTGTGCGCATCGTAGGCTGCATCAATAAACGCTTCAAAGCACTCGGGCGAGCGCGATTGCGGAGCCACAAAGTGTCCATTGATGAGAATCGTAGGCGTGCTCGACACCCCAGCGGCAATGCCCTGCTGACGCTGGTGCATGATGCGCTGCACATGGCGCTCTTCCTGTACCGCGTCCCGAATCCGATCCGGATCTTCCATGCCGATATCGTCTCCAAGCGCTACAAGTTGCTCAACCGAAAGGCCATTCGAGCGCTGATTTTCGTACTGCGCATCGAGCAGGTCGTGGTACAGCCCCTCTTCGGCAGCGGCATACAACGCCACAATCTGTGGCACGGAGTGATCCCACAGCGGGAACGGTTTTGTAATGAAGCGGGCCTTATCGCTGTTTTGCGGAATTACGACCTCCATGACTTCGTGCATGGTGGCGCAGTGTGGGCAGTTGGGGTCAAAAAACTCGATGACCGTAACGGGCGACTCAGGATTGCCCTTCACCGGATCGTCGTCGCGAACTAAGCTCTGCCAGTTCTCAACCGGATCTTGCTCGGCACTAAACTGACACTCATCCGGGATCTCGGCCTCGGCCCCGGCAAACGCAGCAGGCGCCCCAGAAGCCGGCGCACTTTGCGTAAAGTAAAACACGTTACCCGCAATGAGCAACACTGCCACACCGGCAATCAGACCAAAGAATTTGGACTGCGAAGAACGATTCGAATCAGACATAGGTCGTGTTGAAGATGATGACGAATAGAAAATTGGCAAGGCGGCGGTGGCAGCCAGCGCTCCCACCACAACAGCCGACGCCAGGCACAGAGCACAAAAGGCGTCAAGTTGCACGAACTGAACGTAGATCAAGTAGCCTGTATACAGCACACCGGTGCCTAACAGTCCAGCGCGTAGCTTTGTAAGCGTGGGGCGCTGCGCACGGGTGGCCCGCACCACCAGAAAGGTAAGCACGGCTACGGCAGCGTAGAAAAGGAAGCCCCACACCACGTTCGAAACCCCCAGCAATGCGCCGGCATCACTTTGCACCACAGCGGCGCAATCGAAGGTTGTTGCCGCTGCGTCGTCACTCACGCCCAGGCACCCCCGGTCGAACCCGCGCTGCTCTTGCAAGCCCAAATGCACGACGATAAACATTCCCAGCAGCGAAAATCCAAAAAGCAGCCGCTCGGGCCACGTTCGATAGGCGTTCCAGTTCGGCATAAGACACACGCAGAAAGCAATTCACAAGCATACAGCCGGGACACGCTACCGAATCCGGGCTCTTGGGTTTCTCATGCGTAACGAACCGACCCGGATCGGGTTGCCCACTTTTGCTTGCGCACGCTGGTTTTGTCAGGGTTTGATCCCAGCGTCCCGTCTTGTATCTTGGGATGCATCCATCGAACATCAACATCATCTATGGGGGGACCAATGGCCGTACGCCGACTACACATCGCATGGCTTGTATGTAGCATGCTGCTCACTGGATCGAGCCTGACTGCCGCTCACGCAAACGCACCTACGGAGCACGAAGACGAACCCGCCCTCGCCCGTGTATCGCCCTCCATCTATTTTGACGTAGGGGGCCAGGATGTGCGCGTCAAAGTCTACACACGCGAGATAGGCGAAGCGAAAAACCACCCGCTGTTCAAGTTTGGCGACCTCATTCAGCGCGCCATCACGTATCAGCGTGCCAATCCCAATGAGCAGGTCGTTGTAAACCTCGCACTGTACCAACTGGGCGCCGACACGTACATCGGCGTAACGCCGGGGCAGAGCTCCTACGCTTACGTGAAAGGATACGACCACGACGGCGACCATTCGCGCTCGTTGCCTGAACTGATCGTAGACGCCGGACGCCACCAGGTCGAAATGAATGTGGTGTATCACAAAGACCTGTCTGGCGACCTCTCCCAGTACGTGTCCGACCACCAAAACACCTCTACGCACACCTCCTCGCGCCGCACGGTCGGCGACTATGTAAATCTGCGACAGGTCGAGTGGGGCAACCGCGCCTTTCAACAGATGCACGCCAAGTTCTTGACCGTCAACACGTACGCCCGTAACGACGGGTCGCCCCTGCGCCACACCACCTACATCTCCACCGCCAACGGCGACGACCACGGCTCCGATGGCATTCCGCGCGGCAAGGATTGGGAGCAGTCGGGGATCTTGGTGAACCAGCATCCCGACCTGCAGGTGCACTTCGACCGCTATTTCTGGATGCTGCACACCCATGCCGACAACCAATCCGCCTTTCACGCTGCCGTGCGAACCGCCCACAACCGGGGCACCCTCAACTACGCGGATGCCCACTTCGAAAGCTTCTTCTTCCCGATTCCCAAGACGCCCTCGGGGCATTACGTGAATGTGCCGCATACCGGCGACCGCGATCCCTCGAACGACGATGCCTGGGATCCCGAGTTCAATCCGATTG
>CAZZCI010000379.1:0-2699 GCA_964653015.1 uncultured Rhodothermales bacterium | reverse complement strand
ACAGGATCACGCCTGCGGCGAAGCTCGAAGACAGAGGGGGTTTGAACAAGACAAAACTACGGTCGCCCACCGCCCTATCATTTAATGTTTATCCACTACCCACTAGCCCTACATACAAAAACCCGCCTCACCAATAAATGACGAGGCGGGATGATGGGCCAAAGGGGCCAGGTGTAAGTCCCTTGAGGTTGCGCGTGTTACGCCTCCTCATCGGGCTTTTCTTCGTCGCTGGTTTGGTCTTTGATCTCGCTAAGGTTGTCTTTATTCAGCACGTTATCGACAACCCCATATTTAGCCGCCTCTTGTGCGCTCATCCAGTAGTTGCGATCCGAGTCATCCTCAACGCGGTCGTAATCTTGTCCGGTGTGCTTAGCCAGAATCTCGAACAGGCGTTGTTTGAGCCAGAGAATTTCGCGTGCTTGGATCTCGATATCAGAAGCCTGGCCTTCTGCACCACCAAGCGGCTGGTGGATCATCACGCGGGAGTTAGGCAGGCAGGCGCGTCGTCCGTCTTCGCCTGCAGCCAGCAGTACCGATCCCATTGACGCCGCCAGGCCTACACAAATGGTGGCGACCGGCGCATCCACATACTGCATGGTGTCATACACACCGAGTCCGCTGTAGATGACACCCCCTGGCGAGTTGATGTACAGGTTAATGTCGCGCTCGGAGTCATCACTGGCCAGGTAAAGCAGTTGGGCCACCGTAAGGTTGGCCACCTGGTCGTTAATCGGCGTACCAATAAAGACGATGCGTTCTTTCAGCAAGCGGCTAAAGATGTCGTAGGCGCGCTCACCACGCGTAGTTTGCTCCACAACCATGGGCACGAGCCCGGACATAGGCTGATCGCCCATGCCGCCGCTGTAAATGCTTGAGGGGAGGGAGGTTAGGCTTTTGCTGAACTTTATAAAGTCGTCAACCATGAGGGCAATGCAGTTGCGGGAAGCGAATGATGGGGGACAAGCAAACCTTGTCGTGTTTTGTATGGTTCCTCTGTCCCCCGCACCGAGTGTGCTTAACACACCGACCACGGGGGATTTAGAGGACTTCGTTACGTTCGACGTTTGCAACGCGGGCTATGGCAAGCCATCACGTTGCTACGGAGCCGTAATGATGGAGGGCTCGTCTTCATCGTCGTTGTGATCATGGTCGTGGTCAGGCGCATGATCGTGGTCGTGGTCGTGCTGGGCCTCCATCTCTTCGCGGAACTCGTCCAGGGTCAACTCGCGCGTATCAAAGCGGGCAATCAGTTCATCGTACACCTTGCGGCTTAAGATTTGCTGTTCTACCTGGTCCATCATGCGAGGCATGGACTGGTAGAATTGCTGGATCTGTTGGGCGCTGATTTCGTCTTGCCCTTGCATTTGCTCGCCAAAGAACTCCTGGAAGTCCTCATCCGACACTTCGATGTTGGCGTCTTCGACCACCGCGTCGCGAATGAGCATCCAGCGGGCTTGGCGTTCGGCATCGCCCCGGTATTGATCGCGAAAGTGCGTATGGTCAAAGTCGTCGGGTAGCTCACCGTCGTACTCTTCTTCGGCGAGCTCTTCCTCAAACGAATCGAGGAACGACTCAACCACAGAGGGCGGCACCGGTACGGTGTGCAATTCGATCATGCGGTCTACGATTTCGCCCTGCACCATCTCGCGGGCCTGGCGCTCGTACGAGTCGGCAATGCGTTTGAACATTTCAGCACGAAGCTCCATCGGGTCTTCCATCTGACCATCCGTGATGCGGCGCACCAATTCCTCGTCGAAGGGCGGCAGGTCGCGGCGTTTCACGTCGTTGATCGTGATGTCGAATACCCGCACCTCGCCGCTTTCGTCGGATGGCGGCGGGGGGAGTTCGGCACGCACGGTATCGCCCGCTTCGGCACCGATGACGGCTTCGCGCATGGCGCTGTGCAACCGCTCATCATCGAGGAAGAACGTGACGTCTTCGTCGCCCTCGCCAATAATAGGTGTTTCAGAGGCCGGATCGACACGTTGTAGATCTACACTAACGTAGTCGGATTCGCCTGCGGGCTCATTGATTGGCACCAGGTCGGCCTCCTGCTGACGCATGTTTTCGATCTCCTCGTCAACATCGTCGTCGGTCACCTCATGCACGAGCATGGGGATCTCCTCCTCGGACACATCCGCCAGTTCGATTTCGGGACGGATGCCAAAGCGCAGCACGGTGCGCAGGTCCTGGTCGATCTGATAGTCAACCTCAGAGAGCTGCGGACGGCCCATCATTTCGATGTCGTCTCGCTCGTTTAGCAGCTCCTCAAACGCGGTCTGCGTGACTTGCTCGGCCACGCGCATACTCAAGCGGGGGCCGTGCATCTGTTTGACCATTTTGGCTGGGACCTTGCCCTTTCGGAAGCCCTTGATATTCATGTGAGATCGCTGCTCACGCACGGCTTCGCGAACGCGGTCTTTGAGTTCGTCGGCAGAGGCGGTTACCTCTAGCTCGTATTCGACGGGCGATATCTCGGTGAGTGTCTTTTCCATAGATGATGGAGCATAGCGTGATCAAGACAAGGCCACAACCATGTGCAGCACGCACAGGGTGAATGGCATGACGGCAAGAGATAGAAATGCATTGCCTGCTCAAAAGATCACTGCTCTACGGCGTATTGGGCGTGTGGCTCACAAAACACCCGTGAAAAGTGAACGGGGCGCATCGGCTCGACGGTTGGTCTGCACCCTGAGTAT
>CAZZCI010000378.1:0-2703 GCA_964653015.1 uncultured Rhodothermales bacterium | reverse complement strand
GTGAACCAGCAAACCCGCGACATTCTCGAGAACAACAATATTGAGGGATTCGAAGTGCTGACGGCAAGTGGACCGGCGACCTGGTCGGAGCTGCAACGCGCCACGCAAAATGAAGCCCCCATTGTTGTCACAGGCTGGGAGCCACACTGGAAATGGGGCCGCTACGACCTCCGCTACCTTGAAGGCGCCCAAACCGGACAATCGCCTGTCTTTGGAGAGCCGGAGGACATCTTTGCTGTAGCCCGCACCGACTTCGATGAGCAATTTCCTGAACGGGTGGTGCAGTTCTTCGACAACGTGAAGGTTAACAATGAGGAATTGAACGCACTCATGCAACCCTTCCGCCCCGATGCGGACACCGACGACGCGTATGAGGCGGCTCGGGAATGGATTCAGAACCATCCCGAAACCGTATCCAGCTGGATTCCTGATGACGTGACAACCGCCGATACCGAAGACGCTGGTGACGTCACTGCTTCGCGCTAACCTGTTATATACGTTGCCCACCCACACCGAGGTCTTATGCGGCTTTGGTGTGGGGCTGGGTAAACGTGGCAATTCTACATCTCACGCGGCCCAGCGGCCGTGCCTGCATTCGTTCTTCTGTGAAGAACCAAACCCTCCCTATGGCTAAACTAGCAACCACCCTGTGCCTTATTCTCGCGCTCATGGGGCTGCCCCCCGCAGTTGCCCAATCTGATAGCGCCGACAATGAGGCCGAGGCCGATGCATCCAGTAGTACCACCACAACGCAACAAGACGATGAGCCCACGCTCGACGTGAATGTGGGCGGCTCCATCAGCTTCAACACGTTGTTTCGCAACTACGGCGCCGATACGCCCTTTGAAGAGGGGGCCGACCGCGTGCTGAGCGATGGCGCGTTCACGTTCGACACCTTCCGCATCAACGCCAGCGGCAGCTACGGCGACCTCACCTTCTCGACTGAATACGCCGTTTACCCCGATGCCTTTGGTGGGCTCTTTATCCACCACGGATGGGTCGGCTACACCTTCAGCGACGCTGCTGAAGTGCAGGTCGGCGTAAGCCAGTCGCCGTTTGGCATCCAGCCGTTTGCCTCCAGCAGCTGGTTCTTCAACAACACCTACTACGTGGGACTGGAAGACCAGTACAACTCAGGCGTGAAAGCGCTCTTCTCGCCAGGCAACTGGGACATCCAAACGGCCTATTACATGAACCCGGCGGGTGTTGACTTCTTTGGTACCACCACGGCTGATCGCTATTCATATGATGTGGTTCCCAACCCAGATAACGATGATCGTAACACGGTGCAAGAACATCAGGGCAATCTGAAAATTGCCCGCACTTTTGTGCACGGCGATGATGCCTCAACAAAAGTTGGAGTTTCTGGACAGATTGGCCAGTTGACCAACCAAGGCAATCAAGACTTTGAAACGCCAGAAGACCCTGCTGCCGGCAACACCGACTGGCACGGCGCCTATGCGGTGCATGTACAGCAGCAGCTGGGCGGATTTGAAGCGAAGCTTCAGTTTGCGCAGCAGAATATGAACCCGCCTGTTGCCGATGGCGAGAGCACCGACTTCGTAACGATGGGGGCCTACGGCGGCACCTACCGCGTAGCCAGCGACATCGACGTCTACTCGACGAGCCTGTCGTACACCATCCCCGTAGACATCGGGCCGATCTCGGCGATCGCGCCGCACTACGACTATAGCCAGGTCGTGAAAGATGTGGATGGCTGGAACGACAACGTGTCGCACATTCTCGGCTTCACAACGGCTGCCGGACCGCTCTTCGCGTACACCGATCTCATCATTAGCAAAGGGCATCCGTTCAACCAGCCCTTCGATGAGACGTTTGGCGGCGTCATGGCCCAACAAGCCGATAATGAGTGGCGCACAGCCTTCAACATCAACATCGGGCTGTACTTCTAAATAACGCCACATCCCGACGATCTGCAGCGCTGTCTTGCATGATGCAGGGCAGCGCTGTTTTCGTTATGAGGGGGAGCTCTGGTGTCCTACTGGTGGGCCGCCGCTGAATGACTGGGTTGAGATGCGTGTTTTCCGCACCATCCTAGCTGTTCTCCCCGAGGAGGAAGGAACTGTGTCGGGGAGCACTTCCCAAGCCCCCTCAGAGGAGCTACAGTTTATACAGATCGGGGTTGGCCCCGCGTACCGTGCCGATTGCATTCGCCCGACAGATCGCCGGAGACGCAAGCGGTCCCCGGCTATGGATTAGACGGGCACTACGTCTTCCCGTAGCTCGGGATCAGAAGCGAAGCGGATATCCCGGGCGGTTATTGGGCATCCATTGCCCATCGAAGCCGACGAACCATGTCATGCTGAACGCAGTGACGCATCTCAGTGCCCTGCGGTCGGCGTGCTCTGCTGCTCAGTGTCCATGGGACCCGACGCGCTCTGGACCTGCCGAGTCTGTAAGGATAGCGTTGAGATCCTTCCGCCAAGGGCGTCAGGATGACCTGCAGGCGCGACCAACATCCTGCCTCGCGTCGCAATGCACTAACAGGCATGCGGCCTTTCTGCGTCGATACGCCGGTTGGGATCCTCCAGCGCTCCCCATTACCCGTTTTCCAGCCCAGCGGACAGCCACGGGCACAGAGCGCCCAATGGTCCATCGCAACGCGGGAGCATCGCGACGAGTGTTCGATGGGTAGGATATGGGTGGTCTACCGCAAACTTTCAGGTAGGACAGACTCTAGTG
>CAZZCI010000377.1:0-2706 GCA_964653015.1 uncultured Rhodothermales bacterium | reverse complement strand
CTCCTACTGGCAGGCTGGCAATGCATAAGCGACGACCTGCTGGTGCTGCCGCCTCCTGAACACGAACGGGTCTTCGCGTACTCCATGATGAAAGCCATCCGCATCTGCGACGATGCATGGACGCGTCTCGGATTGAACGACGCCCACAAAAAACCGCTCGACACGTTCGGACGCTATGCCTCGGCTGCCAAGCATACCCTTACCGCATCAGCGTTACCAGATCGGTCAGGCATGCATTCAAATCGCGCCATTCGTTGCCCACACGGCGCACCCACCTGCATCCTCCTGCCCGAAATTGTAGAGCGCCCCACCAGTGCCCTGGTCCCTTTGTCACGTGTGCAGGCACTGCCTGCACTTATGGCCGAAAGCATTCCCACGACGATCCTTCCCCCCGAGGCAGCACAGGGCCAGTTGCAACGCATCGGCGCGCTGCTGCGTCAGTGCACAACATACCGCCTGCACGCCGGGCGCGACCTCTACCACGACCCGAGTCGCCTGGCTTCGCTGCTCCAAGACGTTGATTCCGCACCAGCACTCCACGCCTGACCATGTCCAACACCAACGCAGCCTCAGCGTCCGAACAGCATGCAATTCGACGCACCGATGAAGCGGTGTCTACCCAACTGGATGCCGACTCCACCGTGGTGCTGCACGTAGGCACCCAAACGTACTACGAACTGAATGTCACCGGTCAGGTCGTGTGGCGCTACCTTGGCGAGCACGATAGCGCAACACTTGCCGAACTCGCCGACGCGCTGCAAACGCACGTGGACGCAACGAACGAGACGCTTACCAATGCGCAAGCGCAATCAGATGTGCAGGCCTTTGTACAGTCGATGAAAGACGCCGATCTTGTAGAACCGGTCCCCCCCACGGATTGATGTCGCGTTCCTGTGCCCTACCCTATCACCACCAACCCCGCTGGCGGCGTGCGCTGCGCTGCCTGAAAGCCCTCCCGTGGGTGTGTGGGTACGCGGTGCGTGTATGGAGGTATCTGCGTCGGTCGAAAGCCAACCGCCCCGCACTGCCCAACTGGCTCGCATCCGTAGAGCGAAAAACACCCGGTGCGCTCGATCCACATGCTTGTCAGACGGTCGTGCACCGCATCGTAACACGCTCCCGCAAGCATCGATGCCTGCCCCGCGCGCTTGTGCTCTTTGCCGCACTACAGCACACCCGATGCACCAATGTGCGGTTCTGTATCGGGGTTCGAGCACCCGTTAATCAGGACGAACGGTTTGCCCATGCCTGGGTGGAAACCGACGGCCATCCCTTCGGTGAAGGCTCCAACCCACGCCACAGCCACCGCCTCCTCTACACCTACCCCGAGCCCGCGGACGCTTCTGCTGACTTCGACCCGATCGTCTCTGCGCGCTATGCTTGATTCCGATACCCTGTCGCCATCAGTGCGCGTGGGACGTACGGCACTGCAAGCCGCACTGGGCGTTGCCCCAGAAGACGCGCTTACGCATGTTCTCGAAACGCACGGGTCCGCCTGCGACATAGACCGGTGGACGGCCTGGTGCCAGTATCACAACGTCATCCCTTCGCTGTATCGTGTGTTGAGTTCGCATCCACACCCGGCTGCGCAGGCTCTGCAGCAGGCCCTTGCGCCACAGTCGCGAGCCATCGCCGCCGCCGGACTTCTGCAGGCGCAGGCGCTGCACGAAATTTTGGAGGCGTTTGCCACGCATGGCATTCCGGTCATCCCAGTCAAAGGCATCCACTTGGATGTGCGTGCGTATGGCGGACCCGGTCAGCGCAAAGACGGCGATCACGACCTATTGGTGCGTCCCGATCAGCTTTCCGACGCAGTGGCCGTGCTTCACGAGTTGGGCTATCAGTACACCGATCCCTCCTTGCCTGTCGAAGCGTGGCACAGCGTCCCCATTCACCATGGCCCTCCGCTAATCAAGCACGCCGGTCCCATGCCGTCGTGGGTCGAGCTTCACTGGGATGTGTTGCCCGATACCGAAGGGCTCCACTGGCACGACCCAGAGCACCTTACCGCCGATTTCTGGGCACGCTCCGTATCCACCACGCTTATGGGAACCCCCATTCGTGAGCTCGCTTCCGAAGACGATGTGCTGCACCTCATGCTACACGCGATTCGCCACCTGGCACAACACACACGCGGCCTCACCGCGCGCTTGTCGATGGTTGAAGACCTGGCACGGCGGGTGCAGTCGCTGCCCGAGTTGCCATGGACCACCGTTGCGGCACGCGCCGAAGCATTAGGGCGCACCTCAGTACTGGGTCCGATCAAGTATCTATGGACGCATGTCTTGGGGGCCGAGGCCAACTCGCTGTTTCCGGATGCCTTTTCGGTAGACACATGGCCTAAGCGCGGGTGGGAGCGTCGGCTGCTTCCAACGCGCCACCTGCTGGCCGACCCACCGCCCAAATCCAACGAGCGCCGGGCGTTCCATCATGAAAAAGGAAGGTGTACACTCGTTCACCTGCTGCTCCTGAAAGAACCCCGCGACCGGTGGCAGCTCCTCCGCGAGGATGTGGTGCGCCCGCTCTGCACCGTCAACGACAAAGATCGCGAGGTGGCCCCCGCCCTCCCCGATGCCGCCCTGCTACCCGTTCGCTGGATGCGGCTCGGCTGGCGCGCTGTGCGTGGGTAGAGAAGAGAGGCAGGATGTATCTGTTGAGCGGGCTTCACTGGTCGCCCGGGATATCCGCTCCTGATCCCGGGCTACG
>CAZZCI010000376.1:0-2706 GCA_964653015.1 uncultured Rhodothermales bacterium | reverse complement strand
AGCATCACACGCCCGGCACGCGCCTCCTTGTAGGACACAACCCCTCTGCGCGGAGACCGAAGACGAGACGCATCTCCTGCGATTGGATCCATCCGACCTATGTCTCATTCACATGATTACATTGTTACCGCTCCACCTGTCTTGCATGTCTACATGACCACTCGCGAAGCCCGGCGCCTCATCACTCGCACGTTCGAGCAATCCTACGACGAAGCCACCGTGCGGCAGTTCGTGCAGAACCTGCTCGTGAGGGCCGAGATGAAGCACCGCGGGCACCGCTCGGGCTCAATGATCTACGCCGCCTTCCGCGAGCACATCGCCCAGTACAAGCGGCTGGCCAAGTACGTTGACCCAAGCGGACAAGAACTCGACGTGCTGGCTGTGAAGCTCAATGCGCCGAGTAAGCTTGAACGCGCTCGTACCATGCAGCGCAACTTTGTGGCTACGTACCTCAATGACGACAGCCGCCCGTTCCGCGAAGCTGCGCTCGTCGCCTACTACGCCGAGGGCACCGACGCCTGGCGGCTCTCGCTGGTGCAGCTCGAGTATCGCACCGTCATTGCCGACGATGGCACCGTGGGCACCGAAAAAGAACTTACGCCCGTCCGCTACTCCTTTCTGGTCGGGCCCGACGAGCCCACCCACACGCCCGAGCGTCAGTTTGAGGGGCTCGTACAGCAAGAATCCAGCCCCACGCTCGATGCGCTGCACACGGCGTTCGACCTCGACGTGGTTACCGAAGCCTTCTTCGAAGCGTACCGCGACCACTATCTGGAGCTGGCCGATGCGGTGCGGGCCGCCTGCCAGGCGCATCCCTCCACGCAGCAGGAGTTCGAGCGTTGCACCATTGCACCGGCCGACTTCGCAAAGAAGCTGCTGGGCCAGCTCGTCTTTCTCTACTTCCTCCAGAAAAAAGGATGGCTCGGCGTGCGTCAGCATAACGACTGGGGCGACGGACCGACTGACTTTCTGCGTCGCCTCTACGATCAGGAATACGTCGCCTATGACGCGTTCTACGCCGACATTCTCGACCCGCTCTTTTACGACGCGCTGGCCACCGATCGGGGACGCGGCAACTACTTTGGCCGCCTGGACTGCCGCATTCCATTTCTGAATGGGGGTCTCTTTCAGCCGCTTAACGACTTTCGGCGGGGAAGCGTAGCCCTCGACCTCCCCAACGATCTGTTCGGATCCATCTTTGACACGTTCGACCGCTACAACTTTACCGTGCGCGAAGACGAGCCGCTCGATAAGGAAGTGGCCGTAGATCCCGAAATGCTCGGCAAGGTGTTCGAGAAGATGCTCGACGTGAGCGAGCGCAAGGAGCACGGCGCCTTCTACACGCCGCGCGATATCGTGCACTACATGTGCCAGGAAAGCCTCATTGACCACCTCGACAGCGCCCTCAACACAAAAGAAACCAGCCTGGGCACGCACTCCGGTCAGCAGAACGCGTTTGGCCCGGCCCCCGGGGCGCAGGGCACGCTCTCTGGATCCGCCTACACCGAAACCGTAGACCGGGCCGCCCTTACGGCGCTGGTGCGCGAGGGGCAGAGCTGGCGCGAACACGATCGGCGTGTGCGTAGCGGCAGCCATCCCGACGGCGGCAAGTACGACGGCACCTACCGCGCCCCCGCCGCCATTCGCACCCATGCCGCCGACCTGGACCGGTGCCTGGCCGATCTCAAAATTTGCGATCCGGCAGTGGGCTCTGGCGCCTTTCCGGTGGGCATGATGCAAGAAATCGTGCAGGCCCGCCGTGTGCTGGCTACCTACCTCGACGACGACACCGACCGCTCGGCCTATGCGCTCAAGCGCCACGCCATTCAGCACACCATCCACGGCGTCGACATCGAACCCAGCGCGGTAGACATTGCCCAACTGCGCCTGTGGCTCTCGCTCGTGGTCGACGAAGACGACTTCACGCAGATCAAGCCGCTGCCTAACCTCCGCTACAAAATTGTACAGGGGGATGCGCTCAGTCAGATGCAGCGCACCCTGGCGAATAACGAACAGGAGGAACGCCTCTATACGCTCATGGAGCGCTACGTGAGCACGGCCTACCCCTCCGAGAAAGAGCGGCTGCAAGACGAAATCGATGCGCTGCTGGACACGCTCATGGGCAACGACGGCTTCGATATGCGCATCCACTTTGGCGCGGTGTGGAAGGCGCAAGAGGGCTTCGACATTGTCATTGGCAACCCGCCCTACGTGCGCCAGGAAACGCTCTCCGCATCCCAAAAAGAGACCTATAAAGCACAGTACAACCGCACCTACTACGGCAGTGCCGACCTTTACGTCTACTTCATTGAGCGCGGCATGCAGCTGCTGCGCCCCAACGGTGTGTTCTGCTACATCGTATCGAACAAGTGGATGCGGGCGCGCTACGGCAAACACCTGCGCAGCTATATGGAAACAAAGCGCCTGGTGGAGCTCATCGACTTTGGCGACCTGCCGGTGTTTCAGGGCACCACCGCGTATCCGTGCATCGTGCGGATGCATAAGGCCGGGCCGAACAAAGCGTTTCAGGCGGTGGAGGTCGATGCGCTCGACTACGATGCCCTGCCCACCTACGTGCAGAACAACCGCTTCGAGGTGCTTACGCGCTCGCTCCACCCGAAAGGCTGGTCGCTCGTCAACAAGCGCACCCAGCGCCTGCTGGATGCGATGCAGAACACTGGCACTCCGCTGGGCGACTATCTGGAG